>JBCDAS010000158.1:0-9819 GCA_039185235.1 Pseudomonadota bacterium | reverse complement strand
GCTCTTTGGCACGAGCGCGATATCTCGCACAGCTCAGTCGAGCGCAATATCGGGCCAGATGCGACTGTGACGCTAGATTTTGCTCTGGCGCGGCTCACCTCGGTCATCGACAGGCTTGTCATCTATCCAGACAACATGATCGCCAATATGAACAAGTTCCGCGGACTGGTGCACTCCCAGCGGGTTCTCCTGGCGCTCACTCAGAAGGGTGTCAGCCGCGAGGACAGCTACCGGCTGGTCCAGCGCAACGCGATGAAAGTCTGGGAACAAGGTGCCGACTTCATGGCTGAGCTAAAGGCCGATCCAGAAGTCACCGCAGCGCTGAGCGAGGCCGAAATCGAAGAGAAATTTGACCTTAGCTACCACACCAAACATGTCGAGACGATTTTCGCTCGCGTCTTTGGCGCCCCATGACGCGGGAGACCTGGCTCGGTCTCTTTCTCATGGCACTCGGGATGGCCCTCCTACCGGTCGCCGATGCGATCGCCAAGCATATCACCACGATCACGCTCTATACGGGCGCATTCCTGGCATGGACCCGCTTTGCCGTTGGCTTCGCTCTGGTTGCGCCTTACGTGGCAGCGAAGGGGCTCTACCGGGGTCTCGGATGGGATTTCATCCGGCGCCAAGCGATCCGCGGCGGTCTCGTCGCCTGCGCGATCACTTGCATGATCAACGCGGTCGAGCGCGCACCCCTGGCCGATGTCTTCGGCGCATTCTTTGTCGGCCCCTCGGTGGCAACGATCCTCGCTGTCCTGATCCTGGGGGAACGCGCCCGCTGGCCTGACTGGACGGCTGTGCTTCTGGGCTTTATGGGCGTTTTGCTGGTTGTCCAGCCGACGGGCGATCCCAGCCCGGGCCTCTTCTGGGCGCTTGGCGGCGGCACCCTCTTTGGCTGCTTCCTGGTTGCCACCCGCTGGAGCACAGGCAGCGCGCCTCCACTCGCCCAACTCGCCGGACAGTTCTTCTTCGGCGGCGTCATCCTAGCACCTTTGGCCATCGGCAACCTGCTCGCCCATGGCCTGCTGGAACCCTGGTTGATCCTGATCGCTGCGATCAGTTCCGGCACCTCGAACCTCTTGCAAATCCTCGCCTTCCGCCATGCGGGCGCTGTCTACCTCGCGCCAATGATCTACACCCAGATCCTGTCCGCCACCGCCATCAGCGTGGTCGTCTTCGGCGACGATCTAGACCCGGTCGCAGCCCTCGGCCTGATCGTCATCCTCTCGGCAGCCACTTTCAAAATCCCCTGGAAATCCAGCACGGCGATCAGCCGCTAGGCGTCCCCTCCCCAACGGGGAGGGCTAGGGAGGGGGACACGCGCTTGCGCGCAGCAAAGATGCATGCGCGTCAGCGCATTCCGTTTGGTTCAAGAGGCCAGCTTCTCCATCACCTCGTCTGACATCTCGAAATTCGCCGTGACCGATTGGACGTCGTCATCATCCTCAAGCGCCCCGATCAGCTTCATCAGAGTAGCGCCTGAGGTTTCATCCACCTCGGTCAGGGTCTGCGGCTTCCAGATCAGCTTGGTCGACTCCGCCTCACCCAAAGCGCTTTCCAACGCGGTTGACACCTCGTTGAGATCGGTCGCCTCGGTATAGATCACATGACCGTCTTCCGAGCTTTCCACATCCTCGGCACCAGCCTCGATCGCTGCCTCCATGATGGCATCCTCATCCCCCGCCGAGGACGGATAGAGAATTTGCCCCTTGCGATCGAACATAAAGCTCACAGCCCCCGTCTCGGCCAGGTTCCCACCGTTTTTGCCAAAAGTCGACCGGACAGTGGAGGCCGTTCGGTTGCGGTTATCCGTCATCGCCTCGACAATCACCGCAACCCCGCCGGGGCCATAGCCCTCATAGCGGATCTCTTCGTACTCATCGCCCTCGCCGGCCTGAGACTTGGCAATCGCCCGCTCGATCACATCCTTTGGGACCGAGTTCGACTTTGCCTCCTTCACCGCCAGCCTCAGGCGCGGGTTCTTGTCCGGATCCGGGTCTCCCATCTTGGCCGCCACCGTGACCTCTTTCGCCAGCTTTGAGAACAGCTTCGAGCGCGCCGCATCCTGGCGGCCTTTCCGGTGCTGAATGTTTGCCCATTTGGAATGGCCCGCCATCGGGATCCTCCTGTCCGGTTATCGATCTCGCCCGCGTTATAGAAAAGCAGACCTCAGGCGGCAAGCCAGCGCACGCGGCGCACATGAGCGTCCGAATGGGCGAGGATCACCGGCTGCCCGCTTGGCCATAGGGTCAACACCAGTTCGGCCCCGCCATCGGCGCGGTTCTCAAAGCTGAGCCAAGCCAGCGGAGCCTCGGCAGTCGCCTGTGCCCCAAGCGCCTCCATATGCAAGCTAATCGCTTGTTTCGCCGCCTCGGGAAAGTATTGGAAGGCGATCGAGTGGTAGAGCACCCGAACGACCCCATGCCCCGCATCGGGACGCAGTTTCTCAGTGACCCAAATCACCCCATCGGCGGCATCGATCTGGGGCGGCGTCTTCAACGCGAGCTCGATCGCCGCCTCAACCCGTGACAGCCTGAGCGGCTGGTCCGGCCAGATATAAGCGATCATCCGATCCCGCTCATCCGAGTTCGTCAGATCCAGCGGATTGAGATCACAGCCATAGCGCGCCGCGATCCTGGGTCGCCCAATCGGCTGCCCTCCCTCCCAATCGGGGGCAATCTGCAAAGGTGAGTTCGGATCTCCAGCCCGGCCATCGCCGAACTGATACCCATAGCGATCCGAGATCATGTTCAACCCCGCGCTTGCCCCCAACTCGTAAGTTGCAAGCGGCAGCCCCGTGCGCGATGAGATTTCCATGAAGCCCGCATAAAGCATGGCCGAACGAGCCACCTCGTTGGTCTGCGGAGCATGGGTCAAGAAGGCGGCGATACCCTCGTCCTGCGCCGCAATCGTCTCCAGCGCCCTCTCTGTGAGATCCCCGGTCTCGGGCAGCGGAGCGGGCGGGTAGAGGTCAGCCAGACGCCCCGCTTGCCCCCGACGCACCAATGCATGAAGCGCCCCCGCAAGACGCAAGGCGAGCGCATCGAAGACCGGGTCCGAGATGCCCACCCAATCGAGAGTGCTGCGCCCGGTCAAAGTGCTCCGGTCCAGGTGCTCTCCCAGCCCGGCAAGCAATCGCGATGTGAAAGGTGAGCCAAACTCCTCGCACCACTGGGCTTGTTGGGCAAAGGACGCACGAACCGCTTCTTCGTTCATTAGAACTCCCAAATCATTGGGATCACCAAGGCAGAGATCACACTGATCCCCAGATTCATAGGGATCCCAACGCGCATGTAATCGGTGAAGGTGTATCCGCCCGGCGCGTAGACCAAAGTGTTGGTCTGATAGCCAATCGGAGTTGCAAAGCTCGCCGATGCCGCCACCATCACGGCCACCACGAATGGCCGTGGATCAAGCCCAAGGGACTGCGCCAACGTGATAGCGATCGGCGTCATGACGACGGCAACCGCATTGTTCGAGACAAGCTCGGTCAGGACCGACGCCATCAGGAAGACGATCCAGAGGACAAGCGCTGGCGGCAAATCGCTTAAGATCGGGAAAAGCGCATCAACAATCAGATCCACCGCCCCTGTGTCTTGAAGCGCAAGCCCGATCCCCAGCATCGCGAAAATCAGCACTAAGAGGCGCAGCTCAACCGCCTCAAAGGCTTCTTCGGCATCAATGCAGCGGGTCAACAGAACGATTGCGACGCCAATAACGGCGAGCCCCGCAATTGGCATCACGCCCAGTGCTGCACCAATGACAACCAGCGCCAAGGTGCCGAGGACAATTGGAGCTCTCTCCCGCCGGTAGGGCCGTTCCGTGGGTTGCGTAAGATCCGCGAGCCCCTGCTCGGCTGCCAGCCTGCGGATATCCTCGGGATCCCCCTCCAGCAACAAGGTGTCGCCGACCCGGATCCTCACATCGTCGAGCGATGTCCCAACCCGCTCAGCTTTGCGATGAACCGCCAGCGGATAGACACCATACCGGCGGCGCAACCGCAAAACCCCAAGAAGGCGTCCGATCATCTTGCACCCTGGTGTGATCAGGGCTTCCACCGTGACCGTCGAACGCTGGCTGACCGCATCAAGTTGCCCAACGAGGCTGAGCGATTTGTTCTCTCTCAGGCTCAGAAGCTCGTTCACACCCGTTCGGATCACCACCCTATCGCCCGCCTCGAGCGTGACGCCTTTCATATTGCGCCGGAGCGAGTCGTCGCCTCGGATCAAGTCAACGATCGTCATGCCAGGCCGGGAGAAATGCTCGACGCGCAGAACCTCCTGGCCGATCAGAATCGAGCCTTCCGGCACCACAACCTCGGTGAAAAACTTCAACTTCTTCCGGTCCGAAAGGAAGTCCACCATCGAGTCGCGCTCAGGCAAAAGCTTTGGTCCCGCGATCACCAAGTAGACGAAACCCGCCGCGACGATCACCAAAGCAAGAGGCGTAATCTCAAAGAGCCCGAACGGCTCAAGCCCCGCCTCCCGCGCGACCCCATCCACAAGCAAATTGGTCGAGGTGCCAATCAAGGTGAGCAAACCTCCCATCACTGCCATATAGCTCAGCGGTATGAGCAGCTTTGAGGCCGAGACCTTCAGTGTTTTCGCCAAGCTGACGGCAACCGGGATCAGCATCACGACGACGGGCGTATTGTTCATGAAAGCGGACGCAGTCGCCGTGAAGCCCGCAAATCCCGCTATCACCCGGCGTGGATGCTCCTTCGCCCCTGCTCGGATCCAGCGCGTGAACGCATCCAAGGCACCGGTGCGAACCAGCGCGCCGGAGAGGATGAACATCGCCGCAATTGTAAGGGGTGCTGGATTCGAGAAGACCTCCATCAATCGCTCAACCGGCAGGATACCAACGCCGACCAGAACAGCGGCGCCTGCGATCGCTACAACCTCGGTCGGGTAAGCTTCGCGAATGAAGAGCACGAACATGCCGAGCACGACGAACAGCGTCAGGAAGGCGGGCCAAAGAGAGGAAGCGATCATCTCCTAGGGTCGGATCTCAGCGAGCCGACCGCCTAGGCGGATCGGAGAAACCCTGCGGGCAAGGCCTGTTTTGTCGTCGGTCTCGACAAAAGTTCCGCAGATCGTCGCTTCGCCAGACGCTGGCTCAAAGCGTCCAGACCCCATACCCACGACGAACCGGCGAAGTGGCTCCTCCTTGTCCATCCCGATGACAGAATTGTAGTCGCCGCACATGCCTGCATCCGATTGATAGGCGGTGCCGCGCGGCAAGATCATCGCATCCGAGGTCGGCACATGGGTGTGAGATCCAACAACCAGACTGGCGCGTCCATCACACCAATGACCCATGGCCATTTTCTCCGACGTGGCCTCCGCATGGATCTCGACCAGCGTTGCGTCAACACTCCCAGCATGCGTTTTGATCGCCTGATCCAAGGCCGAGAACGGATCATCAAAGGGTTTATTCATGAACACGCGACCGAGGGCGACCGCAACCAGCACTTTGCGGCCCCTGCTTGCCTCAAAAACACCCGCGCCACGTCCTGGAGCTTGCCGGGCAAAGTTGAGCGGGCGGAGAATACGAGGCTCAGACTCGATAAACTTCAGCATCTCCTTCTGATCAAAGGCATGATCGCCAAGCGTGATCACATCGGCGCCGTTGGACAGCAACTCCTCGGCAATAGAACGGGTCAAACCGTAGCCTGAAGCTGCGTTCTCGGCATTTATGACGACGAAATCGAGCACCCAGTCTTGCCGAAGTCTAGGAAGTGCTTCGATCACGGCAGACCTGCCTGCGCGCCCAACCAAGTCGCCGAAAAAGAGAAGTCTCATGAGAGGGTGGTAACGGGAGGCCCAGCCACACGCAATGGCTGATCTTTTGTGCAAAGGATCAAACCAAAAGGTCAAATCAAGCGGAGCGCGCGTTCCGCGCGCACATCTATTCTGTCCAAACCAGATCGCCGTTTCTGCGAAACAGCGCCTTGGCGGACAGAGGCGCGAGCCTAGACACTCGGCGCCAATGATCGGAGACGGAGCCGTTCGCAAGAACGGCGCAGCGCAGATCCAAGCAAAACAGTATGCGGCGCAAGCCGCATTCCGCTTGGTTCGTCTCTCAGGCTCTCGCGCGGCGACGCCTGCGCCTGCCGCCCGTATCACCCGCTTCTGTCCCTCCGCCGAAAGAGACCTGCGGGAGAGTCACCTCTCCATCCAGATTTGGGGACTTCGCTGTTTTATGCGGGACCGCGATTGCGTTTACGAAATGCTCCTGAAACTTCTCCTCAACTGCGGTTTCGATCTTCTCAATCGTGCGCACTATCATTTCGATCTCACGCCGCGATGCAGAGTTCAGGAGTGCCATATGCGCCCCCGTTCCAGCCGCATTGCCAGCCGAGACAACTTTGTCGATTGGGCAATCTGGGATCATTCCCAGAACCATCGCATGCAGCGGAGAGATATGCGCGCCGAATGCCCCGGCAAGGACCACGCGGTCGACCTCCTCCACCTCCATTTTGTCCATAAGCAGCCGCGAACCCGCGTAGAGCGCTGCCTTTGCAAGCTGGATCGAGCGGACATCGTTCTGGGTGACAGCGATCAGAGGCCCACCTGTCTCGCGCCCATCATGCAGCACGAAGGACCAGGTTCGACCATCCTCGATCACACAAGGTCCAAGAGCTGACGCGGGACCGATGGCCCCATCCTCGTCAATGATGCCTGCGATCCGCATTTCAGCGATCACCTCGATGATGCCAGAGCCGCAGATGCCGGTGATGCCGCGGGCGCCAACGGCCTCCCGGAACCCCGCATCATCAGACCATAGATCGCAGCCGATGACCCTGAACCGAGGCATTTTTGTTTCGGGATCAATCCGGACCCTTTCGATTGCCCCGGGCGCGGCGCGCTGGCCGCTCGACACCTGAGCGCCCTCGAATGCAGGCCCGGTGGGCGAGGAACAGGCCATCAGTTTTTCTTTGTTGCCCAGGATGATCTCGGCATTCGTGCCCACATCCACGATCAAGGTCATTTCATCCTGGCGATGCGGGCTCTCAGACAGGGCAACCGCGGCCGCATCCGCGCCCACATGTCCCGCAATACAGGGCAAGATGTAGAGCCTTGCGCCGGGATGCATCGCGACATCGATCTCCTTGGCCCAGAGGGTCATCGAGGTCGAGGTTGCCAGCGCAAACGGTGCCCAGCCCAGCTCCACCGGATCAACGCCCAAGAGGAGATGATGCATCACAGGGTTGCCGACAAAAACACCCTCCATGATATCTTCGCGTCCGATCAGCGCTTCGGCCGCGACTTGCTCGATCAGAGCATTGATCGCCTCTCGGACCGCCTTGGTCATCTCAACCGCCCCGCCGGGGTTCATCATCGAATACGAAACCCTGCTCATCAGATCCTCGCCAAAACGGATCTGCGGGTTCATTTGGCCGGCCGAGGCGAGGACATCGCCGGTGATCAGATCGCAGAGATGGCAGGCAATCGTGGTCGAGCCGACATCAAAGGCAACGCCATAGATCGTGCCATCGTAGAAGCCGGGCCAAACATGGATGATCCGACCGTTCGAACGCCCATGCCCAGCGTAGACGGCAACTGTCACCTTCCAGTTCCCCTCGCGCAGAGCCGGTTGCAGCATCTGGAGGATACGCAAGTCACCGATCACATCGGCGAGTTGCCACTGCTCCAAAAGCGCATCCATCAGGCGTTCCATATCGCCCTTTGGATTATGCATATCGGGCTCGGCAACTTCGAGGTAATAGAGCTTGGTGCAGGGATCCATCAGGATCTCCCGCGCCTCGATGCCCTTTCGTACGACTTGTCGGTGGACCTGGCTCTCCTCGGGCACATCGATGACAACATCGCCCTGCACGGTCGCTTGGCAGCCGAGGCGCCGGCCATCGATTAGGCCACGTTTGGATTTATAGCGTTCCTCGACTTTGTTCCACGCGCTGAGCGCATCTTGCGAGACAGTAACGCCATGCTTTGGAAACTCACCGAAACTGGGGGTGATTTGGCACTTCGAACAAATCCCTCGGCCGCCGCAGACACTGTCGAGATCTACGCCCAAAGACCGCGCCGCCTGCAAGATCGGTGTCCCTGTCGGAAACCGCCCACGCTTGCCGGACGGCGTGAAGATGACGAGAGGGTCCTGCGCGTTCATATGGCTGATCCTGCGGCTAAATACTCAGCTGGAAACTAAGCCTTGAGGGATGCGCCCGCAAACAACTATCGAGTTTGCGGCAAATCGGGTTGTGGCTGCGTCGCGGCATCACTGTTTTGTCCATGACCTTGCTCCAACCGATGCACACATCACATCTCCGATAGCGTTTTTGGCATATGCAACCCGTGAGAAAACGCCCGAAATCCCTCACTGCATCAGCCGTCGCACCGGTGTTCACTCTGCGCCCTCCCATCAGCAGAGAAGGGTGGGGTGATCTCGGAAGACTGGTCAACTCTTCTTCCGCGCCAGAATGACCGTAGAGCGATAGCTGAGCACCATCTCACCATCCTGGTTCTTCGCCCGATGCTCGATAATCCCATAGCCCCGGTCCAGTCGGGTCTGCGAGGCGCGCAGATCGATCACTTCCATTTCCGATGACAAGATGTCGCCCGGACGGACCGGCTTGAGCCACTTTACCTCCGACATACCAGGCGAGCCCATTGAGGCGGTTTTGAAGAGATCCGTCTGGGTCAAGCCCCGAAACACCGCCAAAAGAGTGTGAAAGCCGCTGGCGATCAAGCCGCCAAAATGGCTCTTCTCTGCAGCCGCTTTATCGGTGTGAAACTCCTGCGGATCCCAGTCGGCGGCAAAGGCGACGATTTCGTCTTCACTCAACGAAACCGGCTGGATCTCAAAGGTCTGGCCGATGGACAAATCGTCGAAATGCATAATGCCTCCTAACTGGCCTCCCGCTGGTAGTAGACCAGATCTAGGGCGGGCGCCTCTCCCGTCACGCGGGTCAGGAGAGCGTGGACCTGACCCCTATGATGCGTCTGATGGTTAAAGAAATGGGTAAGCGCCGGGGCACGCGGCTGTGACACCGTTTCGCCTGTGGTAATCATGGTATAGGTGAAGCTGTCAGCTATGCTCTGATCGCTTTGCCCAGCTATGTAGGCGATTATGTCGTCATCCAGCACTTTGCGGGCGGCGGCGAGGTCCTCGCCGTCCTCATGCAGAATATGGTCGAGCCCAAAGGGTGGCTTTGGTTGCTCGCGAAACCGGGCGAGCCAGATCAGGTCTCCCACCATGATGTGGTTCAGCGTGCCCATAACCGAGCCGAAAAACGCGCCTAAATCCGCCCGAAAATCGTTCTCGGGCATGGCAAGCGCTGCGGCGTAAAGCCGCCGGTTTGCCCACGCGTTATAGGCTGCCATCATCTCGAAATGCGCTTTCATCGCCTTGATCTCCGTGTTAAGGGCGCCGCGAGATTTCCAAGACCATCCAGAGGAGCCGTTCCATGGCCGTCACCCGCACCTTCTCGATCATCAAGCCGGACGCGACAAACCGCAACCTCACCGGCGCGATCAATGCAAAACTTGAAGAAGCTGGCCTGCGCATCGTGGCGCAGAAGCGCATCCACATGACCAAAGCTCAGGCCGAGAAGTTCTACGAGGTCCATGCCGAGCGCCCGTTCTATGGCGAACTGACCGATTTCATGTGCTCGGCCCCGGTTGTTGTCCAAGTCTTGGAAGGCGAGGACGCAGTCGCTACCAACCGCCGTGTGATGGGCGCCACCAATCCGGCGGAAGCCGATGCGGGGACGATCCGCAAGGAGTTCGCCTTGTCCATCGGCGAGAACTCGGTGCATGGTTCGGACTCGGATGAAAATGCGGCCATCGAGATGGC
>JBCDAS010000157.1:0-9899 GCA_039185235.1 Pseudomonadota bacterium | reverse complement strand
TGACGATGGCACGTCGGGTGCCTTCACGGGCAACTTCCCGCTCGAAGGCGGGACGTTTTTCCTGCAACTCCTGAACGACAACCTCCTAGCGCAGATCGAGCTTCTGGAGAGTGAGAACCGGGTTCAGACGCTCTCGACCCCCCTCCTGGTCGCGGCAAACAACTCCCCTGCCGAGCTTTTTGTCGGCGAGGAGGCGGTGCTCACCCGTGGTTTCGATACACAGACCATCGTCAACGACAATTCGACCAATTCGTTCATCGAGGCGCAGACCGAGATCCGAGAGGTCGGACAGACTTTGCAGATCATCCCCCGGATCAACGCGGATGGGACGATCACGATGGTTGTGCGCCAGGAGAACTCGACGATTGCCGAGAACAGCACCGATCTCTCTGTGATTGATGACAACGGTAACGTCACGCTTATCCCAATCGATACGGTGAACACTGCGCGGGTCGAAGGCACGGTCACTGCAATGGATGGTGCGACGATCGCGTTTGGCGGACTGCTCACCAATTCTCAGACGATCGACAATGATCAGGTGCCGATCTTGGGGGACATTCCGATCTTGGGCACCGCGTTTCGCGGCGATGTGGAGACGAGCGGACGCACCGAGTTGGTGGTCTTGATCACCCCGCATATCTACTCGACCGGTCAAGCGGGTGAGCTGATCTCGCGACGCAGGCTGGCGAGCCTTTCGCAGAATGACGCGATCGACTCGGAGGGGTTCGATGCGTCGCGCACGCAAACGCCGCCGACCAACCGGCCCGGACAGCAACAGAGCTATGTCAGCCTGACCCGATATGCCGCGTCGCTGAGCAATGGCGTGTTGCCGCCGCGGGGCGGGGCATTCTCTGGCATTGTCGAGACCCCGCTCGCACCATCCGCGCCGCTGGTCTTTGGCAGATCCGGCGGCGTTATCGCCGAGGCGGTCGGGACATGGCGCCAAGAGAACCTCTACGTCACCGCCGTCCTGCTCGAAAACGTTTCGGACACCGTGGTCACGTTGAACCCGCGTGACCTGAAAGCCTCTTGGCTCGCGGCTACGCTGGAGGCGGATTTCCTCGCCCCTCGCGGTCAGGATGGTTCGCGCAATTACATCTATCTGATTTCGAACCAGCCCTATGATGAGGTTTTGGCCCGCACGGCTATTGGAGGTGCTTTATGAGAACCGCAAAGGTTTGTTGCCTCGTGGCGATTGGCGTGTCGCTCGCGGGTTGCAGCGGTGTTCGTGGTGCCTCTGACTATGCCAAGCGAGAGGCCTACGCCGCCAATTTCGATCAGATCCCTCTGGTTCCAGACGAGGTGCAGGAAGGCCGTGTCCTCAACATGTTCGTCTTCTCGGGCCCTGCTGAAACCCCGGTGAGAGATGGATACTCAGTGCCGTTTGCCGTGGGTTTAAGTGAGTGACCTCGTGTTGACATTGGTTGCATTTGAGTCGATTTTCCCGTCGATGCGTCGGCGGGCGGCGATCGAACAGATCAACAATGATCGGCTGCCCAAATGACAAAGAAAGCTCTGCAAAAGAAGAAATCCTCCTCTCTGTGGTCGAAGATCCGGCTCGGCCTTCTGATCGCTTTGTTTGCGGGCTCTGTGACATCGTTTGGCAAAACGATCTATGATCGCAAGATCGTGGGCGCCTATGGCAATGACGCCGCCGCGCTGGCTGCTATCGAGCGCGCCGATCCCCGGGCTCTCTCTGCCGATGATCTGACCAGTTTCCGCTTCGACTCTGAGGCCTATACCGAAGAGGTTGCCAATCTCGACTGGCGCCTCTCGTATATGTTCGATCAAGGCGATGGTCATTTGGAGCGGCCATATAAGGCCGCCACCCAGTCGACGATCGGAACCAACAATGATGGTCTTGGACCGATCTACAACGCGACCAGCTGCGAGAGTTGCCATCAGGCGAACGGGCGCACCACCCCGCTCCCCGGGCAGGGATATTTGGTGCGTCTCAGTGTTCCCGGCGTGGGGCCCGATGGCGGGCCGAAGCCTCATCCGATCTATGGTGGCCAGTTCGGCGATGTCTCGATCGAAGGCGTCGCCAGCGAAGGCACTGTCCGCACGGTCTATGAGGAGATCAAAGGCACTTATGGCGACGGAACGCCTTACACGCTGCTCAAGCCAACCGTGGAGCTAACGGATCTGGGCTACGGTGATATTGGGTTTTACACCATGACCTCGGCACGCGCGCCGTTGTCGCTTTTCGGGCTTGGCCTGCTTGAGGCTTTGGAGGATGAGACTCTGCTCGCCTGGGCTGATCCGGATGACGCAGATGGCGACGGGATTTCCGGAAAAGTAAATCGGGTCTGGGATATCGAGCACCACAAGACCTCAATTGGCCGCTTTGGCTGGAAGGCAGAACAGCCGAGCCTCGTCGCACAATCGGCCGATGCTGCGGCCAATGATATGGGTGTAACCACGGCGTTGCTGCCCGCGCAAACCTGCACCGATGCGCAACCGGCTTGCACGGGCGCTTTGCATGGCGAGAGCCACGGAGTGATGGAGTTGGATCGGATCTCTTTGGAAGAAGTGGCCGCCTATATGCAACTTCTCGCAGTTCCAGCGAGGGGCCATTTAGACCACCCGGAGGTCATCCGCGGCGAAGAGCTTTTTAGCGCCGTGGGCTGTGCGGCCTGCCACAAACCAGAGGCTGTGACAGGGAATTCGCATAAATACAAACGGCTCAGGAACAAGCGGATCCAGGCCTTCACCGATCTGCTGCTCCACGATATGGGCGAGGGCTTGTCGGACAACCGACCGAGCTTTGAGGCGGATGGGAGCGAATGGCGCACACCACCTCTTTGGGGTCTTGGTTTGCTGGAGCAGGTCAATGGGCACACAATGCTTCTCCACGACGGACGGGCACGCAACATAGCTGAGGCGATCCTCTGGCATGGCGGCGAGGGCGAAGCCTCGAAAGAGGCGTTTCGCACGATGCCGTTGAAGGATCGCGAGGCGCTGATCACCTTCCTCAAATCCCTTTGAACCAGATCGATCGAGCTGAAGCCTTTGAAAAGGCCGAGCGCCTCGCCCGGCGCACCTGGACGAAACTGGGTGATCTGTCGGCAAAAACGGTCGAGAAAGCAAAGGATTTGGGGTCCAAGGCGCGGCCTGCTCTCGGTCAGTTGGCCCATCGAACCTCGGCGCTTCTGGACACAAAGATCACCAACCGGGAGGAGATCGCCGAGGCGCCATCGCGGCCCATACCGCCGCCACCAGCGAGCTTTGAGCTGCCGCCCCTGGGCGAGCTCAGGCCAGAAGTCAAACCGATCTCAGAGGCCATATCTCGCATCGTGATCGGGCAAGAACGGACGGTGCGCCTCTCGCTCTGTTGCTTCATTGCGGGTGGGCATTTGCTGTTGGATGGGCCGCCAGGTTTGGGCAAGACAACACTTGCCCAGGCGCTTTCCGCTGTTACCGGGCGGGCGATGCGCCGGATCCAATTCACCGCTGACCTGATGCCAGGCGATCTTCTGGGCGTTCCGATATTTGATCAGACCAGCCGGGCTTTTGTCTTCCATCCAGGCCCGGTATTCTCCCAGATTGTCTTGGCCGACGAAGTCAATCGCGCCCCGCCGCGCGCCCAAAGCGCGCTGTTGGAGGCGATGGCGGAAGGGCGGGTGAGCATGGATGGCGAGACGCATGAGCTGCCGGATGGCTTTTTCGTCGTTGCGACCCAGAACCCGCTTGGCCAGATCGGCGCCTTTCCGCTGCCCGAAAGCCAATTGGACAGGTTTCTGATGCGTCTGCACTTCAGCTATCCTGGCCGTGATCATGAGCGCGATCTTTTGCTCAAAGGGGACCGGCGCGCGGCTGCCGAGATGCTGGAGAAGACCGATGGGCCCGATCTGCGGACAATGGCGCGGGAGCTGGATCAAATCGTGGTTGGCGATAGGGTGCTCGCCTATCTGCAGGATCTGGTGGATACATCACGCGATCCCGCGCGGTTCCGGGCGGGCCTCTCTGTCCGGGCGTCGCTCGCGCTTTTGACAGCGGCAAAGGCCTGGGCTTGGATGCATGGCAGCGCGTGGGTTGAGCCGGATGACATCCAATCCGTCTTCGCTCCCGTGGCAGAGCACCGGTTGGTTGGGCATGATGGGCATGGCGCACAGCAAGGTCTCGCTCCCAGCATTCTTGCCAGCACTGCTCTGAGCTGATGGATCGCGTAACGCGCAGGATCACTGGGCGGGGCATGCTTCTGATTTGCCTCGCGATCGGCCAATTCTTCCTGGCAACACATTTCAGCAATAACCTGGTTTTCCTAAGCTGCTTCTTCGCCCTTGGGCTTGTGATCTCGGCCATCGTGACGACGTGGCCATGCCTTAGTGGGGTCAAGATCCGGCTTCTCCCGCCCGAAGCCGCGGCGGTTGGTGGGATTGCCAGACTGCGCTTCCTGGTGGAGCGAGGAGCCCGCACGGCCGGTTTGACGGTTGTCTCTGGCCCCTTCACAGCCGTAGCTAACCCGGCTGCTCCGGGCTGTTTGGAGGCCAAGATCAATGCCACTGAGCGCCAGATTATCCAGCTCTCTAAATTCGAGCTTGCGGGCACCGATCCCTTTGGCCTTTTTCAGGTCAGCAGGACTTTGCGCCCGGACGAGGCGGGGCCGGTGGAGATTGTCCTCTACCCCCAACCGGATTGGGCCTGTCCAACGCAGGCGGCCCCGGCGCAGTCAGAGCAGGGCGTAGGTCGTATACGCGGTGCCTATGCGGGCCTGCGCCCTTATCGTCCGGGTGACGCGCGCTCGGATGTCTCGTGGCGCGCCTCCGCCCGTACGCAGGGGTTGATTGTCAAAGAATACGAGAGCGCCGGCACCGATCGCGCTCAGATGTTCGAACTTGAAGCGACTGGCGACGGGCTCGAAGCTAACTTGTCGAGCCTTACAGCGGCTGTTCTCGGCGCTGCGCGGGAGGGGGCTGCGACGGGTTTGCGCCTGCCTGGGCTGGAGATCGGACCGGACCGGGGCGAACGACACCTCTCCAAATTACTGGCCGCCCTCGCAGGATTTGGAAAGACGCGTCGATGACGCAGACACTTTCCCTCAAGCTGTTTCTTGGTGCGGCGAGCGTCCTGCACTTGCCGCATCTCGATGCCAGCCTCGGGACCGTTTTGGTCTTCTGCGCATTCGCGGCGCTGGTGATCCCCCGGTTTGCGAAGGGTCTGCGTCTCACGGTTACGACTTTTGCGATCGGGGCGATCGCGGCACTTGTTGTTCTCTCTCAGGTCGATTGGTTCAGTGGGGCTGCGATCGTAACGCTTCTTGGTGCTGCGGGCTGGCTCAAATTGGCGGAGATCCTAGGGCGCCGGGATGAACTTCTGGTCTGGACCGTGGCGTTCTGGATGCTTGGTATGGCGATGCTATGGCTTCCGCCGGGGGCGGCAATCCTGATCATGCCATTGGGTCTGGCGCTTGGAGTCTGGAGCCTCTCGCAGCTAATGCCCGCACGACCCGGATGGCGTGCGATCGTACGCAGTCTTGCGGTCGCTCTTCCCGCCACGGTTCTGCTCTTCACCTTCACTCCTCGGATCACAGGTGATCTCGGCGCGCTCAGCTTTGCCCTGGGCATCCCGCTGATCATCGAGACCGAGGCGGAGAAGAAGCGAGATCCAATGCTTGACAGCTTTGCGATGGGCGATCTGGCCGAGCGGGCCTCTGAACCCGATCTGAGAGTACTGTCCGCCAGCTTCTATGACGGCTCCGGAAACTTTTATGATGGGGTGCCCCCGCTCGGTGATCTTTACTGGCGTGGGCCTGTTCTTTGGACCTTTGAGGATGGGAAATGGGCTGGTCGAAAAGACTGGGGTAACCGCACGGCGCGGATGAAGGGCAAGATTACCCACAAGACCCTTGATCGCGAGTTGCGCGAGACTGGCCTGATCTCTGTCTATGATGTGAAGCTTTTCCCGCATCGGGGATACTGGCTCTATGCGCTGGATTTTCCGGCGGCGGTTCCAGCGTCCAGCTTCATCACCAAGGACTATCAGCTCCAGAACCTCAACCCGGTGCGCGAACTCCTTAGCTATCCGATGATGTCCTATCTCGATTATCGCGCAGGGCCAGAGCTGGATGCAGAGACCCGCGCAATGGCGCTGCAATTGCCCGAGGCTGAAAACCCCAAGACCCGAGCGCTCGGACAGGACTTGCTGGCACGCCACACCGATCCAATCGAGATCGCCAAGGCGGGTTTGACACATTTTGATCAGGGGTTCCTCTATGATCGTAGTGTCGGAGGCATCAACGAGCCGGACCCGGTCGATGTTTTTCTCTTCTCCCGGCGGACAGGGTATGCGGGGCATTTCGCGACAGCTTATGCTCTTATGATGCGGGCAGCGGGGGTTCCGTCCCGACTGGTGGTTGGCTATCGCGGTGGCATCCATCTGGGCCTGACGAACCGGGTCTTTGTGATGGAAGAGCACACCCACTCCTGGGCTGAAATCTGGCTCGATGCATATGGTTGGGTGCGGATGGACCCCGCAGCCCGCGTGAGCCGCCAAGATCCGCAAGAGGCCGATGGCTGGGGTCTGGGTGGGCAGATCGGAGGCGAGGAGCAGCCCGAGGAGGACCGGACAGAGGATCCCGCAACCGCGCCCGAGTTTGACACGGCCGATCCCGAGACACTCAGCACCGCTCCACGGCCGAGCGAAGAAACAACGCCCAACGAGCGCCCCTGGTGGCAAAACTGGATCACCGGATTTGACGCGAACCGTCAGCTTGGATTGCTCGATATGGCGTCTTTGTCAGGAACCTGGTGGAGCCTTCTTGCGCTTGGCGCTGGCCTTGCCACCGTGCTTGCGACGGCCTGGATGCTCACATTGCGCCTTCTTCGTTGGATGGCCGAAAGGCGAAAACCCTTTGAAGAGCGATGCGAGTTGGCGCTGTGCCGCAGGCTCGCCCGATCTCATCGCACGAGACATCATGGAGAGGCTCTCACAGCCTATCTGCTAGCCTGCGGTCTTGAACAAAGGAAGCCGGAATTCCGGGCTTTGGTCTCCGAACTTCGGGCGGCGCTTTTTGCAGGCAGGAGGCTCGAAAGAGACTGGTTGCATCGTCTTCAGGCATGCAGGTGACGTAAGACCTTGACCTTGCTAATCGAGGCACTAACTCAACTGTGACAAAGTGCGTCTTGGATTTTTTTGACAGCCCAGAAACACTTTGTTAACGTTCCAACATTCGCGAGCAACCCAATCATAGCCGCGCGGAACATCACCCGGATCAGACACTTCGCAGACCTGATGTAGGAGGGGGGATCTCTCTGCCTCTCTGCGCATAATAAGCATCCGCCGGGATGCGGCCGTTTTGGCCGTTCAAATCCGACCATGAGTTTCTTTGGGAGAAATCTGGTCGCCTTCTTCAGGAAACGACAGAGATACGGAGTCTCAAACATGACAACGCGTCATATCCGCCAGGAAAAGGGCGGCTTCACCCTTCTTGAATTGCTCGTGACCGTCGGCATCATGGCCGCCGTCGCTGGCACCGCAACCCTTGCATTGCAAGACACAACCGCACGCGCCTCGGCCGCTGCTCACGTCCTGATGATGGACGAGCTGAACGAAGGCATCATGACCTATCGTGTGCTGCGCGGAAACGCCTATCCAGACAGCTTCGATTCGTTGTTGGAGACCACTGTTGGTGGATCGGCTGCTGCAGGCGATACACAAGCTTTCTCCCAACTGGGTGCCTCAGTAAGTGACGGCGGAACCGTTGGCGACCTGTCTGTTGCACCAATCCCAGCCGGCGTGACTGCTCTTTTGAACGACGTGGGCATCACGACCTACCGGCTTGTTGACACGACCCTGACCGGTGCAGCCGCTCCCGAGGACTCGGCCGGACTTGACTGCACCAACGTTCAGGCATTGATCAACTCACGCTCCAATGCCGTGGTCGCAGGCAATATCTACCTGAGCGCTGGCGCCAATGGTTGTGGCATTGCTGCGACGATCGCAGACGGTCAAGAAGCCGTGTTCTGGTCGGGTGGCAACGAGCGAGTGCTCGGCTCAGACGCGATCGAGCCAGTCTTCAACCTTGACGGCAGCCTTGCTGCCAGCCCGGATGGAGCGAAGCTTCTGATGGTGCTGGGCGCCGGCCCTTCGTCGACGCTGTTCGATGCGTCAGAGCTTGGCGGTCTGACCTCGGTTCCAGTCTACCGCCACGTCGCGCAGGATGAGTATCAACGGTTCTTCATCTTGTTCCACGTCGCGACTTCGACCGCCGGAGCATTCCTTGCAGTTGACCAAGTCAACATCGCAGGCGTTGTCGACAGTGCAGGTGACACCAAGGAAGAAGAGCTTGGTGAGTGGGACGGAACGCGTAACACGATCTAATCCATCGCTTGGTGGGCCGCGGCGTCGCGCTGCGGCCCGTCTTCGCCGAACCGGGTCCTCCCGGTTCGGCTTTGCCTTCAAAGAACCGGGCATGCGGTATGTCGGTACGACGCTACACTGCGACATCTGAGCAGGGTTTGACCCTGCTCGAAGTGCTTGTGACGCTGGGCATCATCGCCGCGGTCGCCGGGATCGGCGTACAGGTTTTCACCACCGTCGGCACCGATGCCTCTGACCGTTTGGTCCGGCTCGAGATGCGCCAGATCGCAAATGCCATCCAACGCTTCCGCCAGGATACTGGGTACTGGCCAAAGCAAGGGCCCTTCGCGACGGTCGATGATACAAATCTGAGCGAACCGGCAAATCTCCAGCAATTGTTCAATCAGCCCCAAAATAGCAGCGCGGATGTCCTCCCCTATGACCTTGCGAGCGGAACGGGCTGGAACGGTCCATATATCTCGGAATTGGACGCACTCGCCGTCGCTGTGGGAGACAATTTAGCGGCAGATGGAACAGGCGTGCCAACCTCTGGGGCCACCGTTACACTGCGTGCGATCGGCGACCCGTTTAATTCATCCCCAGTTGGCGCCTTCTTCGTTTGGCAAGACTCCACCGGCACAGCCATCGCCGAGCTTGGGCGGCCTTTCTACTACTTCATTGATGGAGCCAACGTCGCGGGCTGCACCGCGCCATGCTTGCTCAGTTCGGGTCCCGATGGCGAATACGATCAGGGCGGTGACGACGACATCGTCGTCAATATCGGCGCCCTCAACTAAAGACAGGAAACGACCATGAAAAAAGCAATCCTGATCAGCATCCTCATCATCTCGTTCGGGATCGCAGGATACACATTCTATGAGTCGTGGCGGCTTCAGGATCCAGAGTATCAGCGCCAACAGACGATCCAGCGCAATGGGATGCTCGAGACACCTCTGACAGGGCGCCAGGTTGTCAATCTCGACCAGTTCGTGACGGAGACAAAGCCGCATAAGCAAGGAACGCGTGAGATCGTGCCTCCGACCCCGATTGCCTTCACCGGCACGATCAAACGCGAGCCCGAAGCGATCAAGACCGAGTATGTCTATACCGCGCTGACCATGATGGAGGTGGCGCCGCTGCCACAGGTAAATTACCGCATGTTTGTCGAGACTGAGGAGGGACGCATTCTCCCCGTCTATGTCTGGGATAACGCGGTCGCTGCCATGACGGCCAGCGGTGTGACAGGCGAGCCGGTCGCGCTCACCGGGTTCCATGTCTACACCTATTCCAAAGGCCCTGCGATCATCGTGGACGCGGTGATCTGAACCGATGGTTGGACGGCGGTTTATAAAGGATACGCAAGCGGGTTTCAGCCTGCTCGAAGTGTTGATCGTGGTCTCGATCCTCTCGGTCGCGGCCTATGTTGCGCTGGACGCCGTGGATCACGATTCAAGCGAGCTCCGCTACAACCTCACCGAAACCCGCCTAGAGAAAATCCGCCGAGCGATTGTCGGAGACCCAAGCCTCACCCTGAACGGAAGCCCGATGATATCGGGCTATGTCGCGGATGTTGGGCAACTCCCTCCGTGTTTGGAGGC
>JBCDAS010000156.1:0-9926 GCA_039185235.1 Pseudomonadota bacterium | reverse complement strand
GGTCATGACCGGCAAGTGCGGCCCATGCTGTTCAACCGCTGCGATTGGCAAGATCACGATCGCGTTCTGGGCGGCGAGCGCGCGGAGTTCGGGCGCTTTCAATCGCATCCAGTCGACCTGTTTCATGCCACCCTCCCGCTAACTGCTTCATTTTTGGACTATGCGACAGGAAGTGCAAGCCATCGAGCCTGGGAGGGTTGGTCTGTCTGTTGGCTCCGTCCCTGAATGATGTATATCTCGATGACTTGTGTCGGCCAGCAAAGGAAAAACGGCTATGGCGCCCGCATATCCGATCGATCCCGAAACCCTTTTAATTGGCAGTGACGCGGCAAAGAAAGCCGCCGAGGGCCAGGCAGAGGCCTATCAGAACGCCTTTCCCTACCCGCATGGTTCGTTTGACAATTTCCTGCCTGCCGAGGTGCTGGACAAGGTGCGAGAAGAGCTCGCGTCCTTACCGGATGCGGAGGACAGTTTCTCGAACGCGCAGGAGAACCTGAAGAACAGCTATATGCCGGAGCGTTTGCCAACTTACACCAAGAACCTCTTCTATGCGCTGAACTCTCGGCCCTTTATTCTGTTTCTCGAGACGCTGACTGGGATCAAAGGACTGATCCCTGACCCGTATTTCATGGGTGGTGGTATCCACAGGGTCGCGAATGGTGGGCATTTGGACATCCATGCTGACTTTAATCACCATGGAAAGATGAATCTGGAGCGTCGGCTCAACATCCTGATATACTTGAACAAAAACTGGAAGGAAGAGTATGGCGGCTCGTTTGAGATTTGGGACAAAGAGATGAAGAAGAAGGAGAAGAGCTTTGTGCCTGAGTTCAATCGAATGGTTTGTTTCTCGACCAGTTCGGACAGTTGGCACGGCAATCCGGAGAAGGTGAACCACCCGGATGGGGAGCATCGAATGTCGATCGCTCTCTACTATTATACAGCCACTTGGGATGCGTCGCGTCGGTCGCACTCAACTCTGTTTAAGCCGCGGCCCGGTACGATCGACACTCGCAACCGGCAAGCTGAGCGTCATCGAGTAATCTCGGACATCCTGCCTCCAGTTCTCTACCGCCGCCTCGCAGGACCGTTGCGCCGCGTTGGCATCTGAGGAGATTACCGTTTCGCGGTCACCTCCGCGAGCCGGGCGACATAGCGCGCAAGAACGTCAATTTCCAAATTGACCGAGCTGCCTTCGGTGGCATCGGAGAGGTTGGTTTCTTGCCAGGTATGCGGGATGATATTCACCCCGAAACAGGTGTTTGTGGCGGCATCCTCGACCTCGTTGACGGTCAGGGAGATCCCGTCCAGCGTGATCGAGCCCTTTGGCGCCAGGAAGGGTCCAAGCATGGCGGGGGCTTCGATCACCACTCGGTGTGAGCTGCCTTCGGGAGAGATGGACCGGATTGTACCGACGCCGTCCACATGACCGGCCACGATATGGCCGCCAAGCTCATCGCCGACGCGTAGCGCCGGTTCGAGATTAACCTTGGTGCCCGTGGTCCAAGTGCCGAGCGTCGTCTTGCTCAGCGTCTCGGCCGAGGCATCGATGGCGAACCAGGTCTGGCCCAAGCTTGTGCCGGTCTCGGTCACGGTCAGGCAGACACCGGAGCAGGAGATCGAGGCGCCGATCTCGATCGTCTCGAGCGGGCGCGCGCAGGCGAGGCGGATGCGCGTGTCACCACGCGTCTCGATCTCCAGAACCCGGCCGACTTCGCGCACAATTCCTGTGAACATCTCACTCTCCCATCGTCGATTGCCTTGGCGATATAGGCTTGGGCGAAGAGGGGCAAGCCCGGTTTGGTAATCCGGACTTAACCATGCTGCTCTACCTCTGTCCGCACTCCAAGAATTGGACGCGAGATGAGAGCGGATGCGTGTGGACCGGCATCAATTTCTGTTTTTGCAAGGCCCGCCGAGGTCTGCCTGCTGCGTCTCGCCTAAGAGACTGAAATTTTCTTTGGTGAAACCGAGGTTAGAATGAGCACTCTTTCCCTGACCGCTGGACAGGCCGCGCGACTGCGCCTGAGCCGGCTGATCCTGCCCCTGATCGTCACCCTGGCCCTGGCCGCCTGCGGTTTGCCGCGGAGCGGGCCGAATATCGCCGAGATCTCGGCGCCTGCGCCTGAAGGCAGCGGGCTGTCTTTCGAGATCGTGCCCGCGAGCCAAGCGGTGGTGGAGACAACCCGCCCGGTCGAGACTGCGGGATTTGCCGCACGCCTTGCCGAGATCCGCGAGGAGCCGACCCAACTGATCGCGATTGGTGATGTGATGGCGATCACAGTTTGGGAGAATATCGATCAGGGTCTGTTGAACCCCGATGGTATCGGCTCCTCGGCGCTGCCAAACACGGTGGTGGATGAACGCGGGTACATCTTCGTGCCCTATGTGGGCCTTGTGAAAGCCGCGGGCCGGACGCTGAACTCGGTGCGCGAGCAGGTGCGCCAGGCCTTGGCGAACCAGACACCCAATCCGCAAGTTGATATCTTTCCGCTGGCCCGCGGGGGCCGGTTGGTGAGCGTGCAGGGCCGGGTGAACGCGCCCGGTGTCTATCCGATCGAGCGCCAAACCCGCCGTCTCCTACCGATGCTGGCACGTGCCGGTGGGGTGAGCGAGGATCCCGAAGTGACCCGGATCAAGCTGCGTCGGGGCGCGATGGTGGGAGAGATCTCGCTGCAGGATCTCTATGACAATCCAGCCAATAACATCCCAATGCGCTCGGGCGATGCGGTTATCGCCGAGCGGGACCGACGGATCTTTACTGCGCTGGGGGCTGTGCGAGGGCCGCAGACGGTGGCCTTCCCGACACGGGATCTGTCGCTGATCCGCGCGATAGGTTTGGCGGGCGGTCTGGTGGACCAGACAGCTGATCCCACAGGCGTGTTCGTGTTCCGCCGCGAAGATGCGGCGATCGCCAACAGAGTGCTTGGGAGCAGCACCTATCAGACGCCGGTGAACATGGCCTATGTGTTCGATCTGACAGCACCCGGTGCGCTGTTTCTGGCCCGGGAATTCATGATCCGCAATGATGACACGGTCTATGTGACGAATGCGCCTTACCTGAAGTGGCAGAAGATCCTGCAAGGCATTGCACCCCTTGTCAGTTTCGGCGGCGCAGCGCGATCGCTGGGCGGCTTCTAGGCTGACGCGGTCTTCGCCCAGCAGACCGATCCGGCAAGCGGCCCAAGCCGCTGACGCGGCACATCAGGCGATCCGCCTGATGGCTGCGAGCAAGCTCGCCGCGGGCCGCCCGGCGCCTAGCCCCGAAATCAGCGCTTGTAGCGTGCCGCAGGCACGCTTTCGTGGCCGCCGGGCTCCGGGCTTGCCCGGGGCTCGGGGGGCGCATCTTAAAAGGGAGGGAGCGGTTGACCCCGGACGCGCCCAATCTCCGCTCTCATTTGGCCGTCATCCTGCACGCCAGATGCTCAGGACATCCTCACCTAACACCTCCTCACGGATCACATGAAAACGCCTCGCTTGGCTGAGCTTGGAGAGACCCAAGGCTTCGACCACCGGGCGGCCATCGGCGCCGATCAGTTTGCCAGCCGAGAAGAGCTGGATCTCATCGACCAAGTTATCTCGGAGCAGAGCGGCTGCAATCCGTCCGCCTCCTTCGCAGAGCACCCGATTGAGGCCGCGCTCGCCCAGCCCCCGCAGCGCCTCGGTCATGTCGATCAGACCCGCCTCGGTGGCTTGGGTCTCGATCAGCTCGATCCCCTCTGCACTCAGCGCCTTGGCGCGCTCGGCAGCTGCGCCGGGGCGATGGAGCAACCAGACCGGGATCTCGCCCACGCTCGCCACCAGCCGCCCTGTCAGGGGCAGCGACAACATCCCATCGGCCACAACCCGGACAGGCTGTTGCCAGCTGCCCGCCAGCCTGACATCCAGCATCGGATCGTCGATACGTGCCGTCCCCGCCCCGATCAAGACGCCATCGGATTGGGCGCGCAGCAGATGCACCCGTCGCCTGGCCAAGGGCCCGGTGATCCATCGGCTCTCGCCGGTCTGCGTGGCGATCCGGCCGTCCAGAGTACTCGCCATCTTCAAAGTGACGTAGGGCCGCCCACGCCGCTGGCGGGTCAGGAACCCGGCATTCACCGCCTCAGCCGCCTCGGCCAAGAGGCCGATACTCACCGCGACACCCGCCTCGCGCAGCATTGCAAAACCGCGCCCGGAAACCCGCGGATCAGGGTCCTCAAGCGGGCAAACCAGCCGGGAGACACCGGCCTCGATCAGGCTTTTCGCGCAAGGCGGGGTCTTGCCATAATGGGCGCATGGCTCCAGCGAGACATAGGCGGTTGCACCTCGAAGCGCCTCGGCGCCCCAAATCCTGCGGGCTCGATCAAGCGCGATCGCCTCGGCATGGGGCCGACCGCTGGGCGCTGTAGCGCCACGCCCCAGAACCCGACCCTCCTTGACCAAAACGGCGCCGACGGCGGGGTTAGAGCCGACCTGACCAACTCGGCGCTGTGCCAGCGCAAGGGCGAGCCGCATCCAGCGCAGATCCTCGGCAGATGACGGGCCTGGCCCTGCCGCGGCCATCGACCTCAATCCTCGTCAATGAGCGCGGGTTTTGGACGGATCTCGGAGACGAATTTATCGAAGTCTTCGACTTCCTGGAAGTTCTTGTAGACACTGGCAAAGCGCACATAGGCGACCGTGTCGATCCGGCTGAGCGTCTCCATGACGATCTCGCCAATCGTGTCAGAGGCGATATCCGCATCGCCCATGCTCTCGAGCCGCCGGACGATGCCGGAGATCATCTGCTCCATCCGCTCTGGCTCGATCGGGCGTTTTTGCAAGGCGATCCGGATCGAGCGCGCGAGCTTGTCCCGGTCGAACTCCTCGCGTTTGCCGTTCTTCTTGATCACCACCAGATCGCGGAGTTGCACGCGCTCGTAAGTGGTGAACCGCCCGCCGCAATCCGGGCAAGACCGGCGCCTGCGGATCGTCACATTGTCCTCTGCCGGACGCGAGTCCTTCACCTGTGTCTCAACACTACCGCAATAGGGACAGCGCATCTTGAACTCCTTCCACCCCTTAACCCTATCTGTATAGGGGAGTTCGAACCAATTGTGTAGGGGGGAAAGCCCGACCCGATATATGGGGGCTGTTCTAGGCGGGGATCAGAAACCGCTCCAAGACTTCCGGGGTCTCGCCCGGGTGGGCACGGAACAGGAAGGTTTCGCCCGAGGAAACACTCGTATTCAGGAGCGCGGTCACATTCACCTGATGGGTGACCAGCATCAGCGTCTGCTCAGGTGGCATGGCATGCAGTTTCTCCGTCAACCCTCGGGTCTGGGGCCCACGTTTTGCGCGATCTTGGAAGAAGGAATTGATCAGTGGCTCCTCTGTGACCAGACCCAGGCTCAAGAGTCCGGCCGTCTCCAAACAGCGGCACCATTGGCTGGAGAGGATGGCATCGAACCGGGCGCCGCCATCGCGCAAAGCCGCCCCGATAGCCCGAGCCTGGGCCCGCCCGCGATCGCTGAGATTGCGCTGGGTCGCGCAGTCGTGGAGCGTGAACTGGCTGGGATCACCGGTCCCAGGGGCCAGCGCGTGGCGCATGATGGCATGGGTGTAAGGCTCCTCCAAAAGCGCGAACTTGGCTTGCGCGCGGAGCGGAAGGGCCGCAGCCGAGAGGGCCGTGACCAAAAGACCACGGCGGGTCAGTCTGCCCATCAGAGCCTCCGCCTAGACATGATCGCCCGTGGCGATGGCATTGGCGAAGCGATGATTGGTGTCGCGGTGCTCGGCCTCATCTGCGCGCACGGCGAGGATGACCTCGCGCAGGCACGCATCGGCGGGCAATTTCCAGTAGTCGATCGCCAGCTGCGGCGCGGGCACATTCGGTTGCCGGCCTGCATCCACTTCAGCGAGGTATTGGGTGTAGCTGACCACGGCCTCCTCCTCGAGATAGCCGACCACCCGGTGGGCTGTGCGCGGCGCGACGAGATACATGAAGAAGTAGAAATTGAAGAAGAGCGCCTGGGCCACCATGATCAAGACCCGCTCGAACACAGTCGGCTGGGCGATCTGGATGAAGGTCATCAGGTGCATCCGTTCATTCTCCGCCTCGTCGAGAAGCTCGCGGATCCAGCCCTGATCATCGCGGATATGGCGGATCGCTTTGAGGTGCTGGAGCAGCCCGCCCACCATGCCGGGGACAGCAGCGACAGTCTCCAACACAACCGCCCTGTGGCCGTATCGCTTGGCGAAGAACGCATCGGCGAAGACGCGGAGGAATTTCACAAGCCCAAGCGCGATACGGTCATGGATGTCACGCGGTGTGTGATGTGGGATCTCTGATTTCAGAGCCTCGAAGTCCGGGCTGTCGATCGGGGCAGTGTCAAGCATGGGTCAATCTCCGTCTTTGCTCGGTAAGTCGTTGCAGAGGCGAGACAAACAAGGGGGATGCGACCAGAGGTGACAGGGCCGAGTGCCGCAGTTGACTTTGCAAAGGAAAGCCCCGCCTGGGGGTGTTTCAGGCGGGGCCAGATCTGTTCTGAAACGGCGCCAAAACGGCGCTAAAACGGTGCGATCAGAGGTTGGCGTAGATCGGGAACTTGTCGCAGAGCGCTTTGACCTTGCCTTTCACGGCTGCTTCGACCGCGCCATTGCCCTCTTCGCCATTGGCGGCGAGGCCGTCGACGGTCTCGCAGATCAGCCGGGCGATTTCGCGGAATTCCTCTTCGCCGAAGCCGCGGGTGGTGCCTGCCGGCGAGCCGAGGCGCAGGCCCGAGGTCACCATTGGTGGCTCCGGATCAAACGGGATGCCGTTTTTGTTGCAGGTGATATGGGCGCGGAGCAGCGCTTGTTCGGCCGCGTTGCCCTTCACACCTTTGGGTCGCAGATCAACCAGGCAGAGATGGGTGTCCGTGCCGCCGGTGACGATGTCGAGCCCGCCCTTAATCAGCTCATCGGCCAGCGCTTTTGCATTGGCGACGACTTGGGAGATATAGCCGCGATACTCCGGGCGTAGCGCCTCGCCGAATGCAACTGCTTTAGCGGCAATCACATGCATCAGCGGGCCACCTTGCAGTCCGGGGAAGACCGCCGAGTTGATCTTCTTGGCCAGCGCCTCGTCATTGGTGAGGATGATACCGCCGCGCGGGCCGCGCAGGGTCTTGTGCGTGGTCGAGGTGGCGACATGGCAATGCTCGAGCGGGTTTGGATGCGCACCACCAGCGACCAGACCCGAGAAATGGGCCATATCGACATGCAGGATCGCGCCGACGGAGTCCGCGATCTCGCGGAATTTGGCAAAGTCGATCACCCGGGGAACCGCCGAGCCGCCTGCGTAAATCAGCTCCGGCTTATGCTCTTCGGCGAGCTTGGCGACCATGTCGTAATCGATCCGCTGGTCGTCCTTGCTGACGCCATACTGGACGGCATTGAACCATTTGCCCGAGAGATTTGGCCGCGCGCCATGGGTCAGGTGACCGCCCGAGGCGAGGTCCATGCCGAGGATCGTGGCGCCCGGTTTGATCGTGGCCAGCATCACCGCCTGGTTGGCCTGCGCGCCCGAATGCGGCTGGACATTGGCAAAGCTGCAGTTGAAGAGCTTGCAGATGCGCTCGATCGCCAGGCTTTCGGCCACATCCACATGCTGGCAGCCCGCATAGTAGCGCCGACCCGGATAGCCCTCGGCATATTTGTTGGTCATGACCGAGCCTTGGGCCTCCATCACGGCCTTGGAGACGATGTTCTCCGAGGCAATCAGCTCGATCTCGTCCTGTTGGCGACCGAGTTCGCTCCGGATCGAGCCGAACAGATCGGGATCCCGGTGGGCGAGGTCTTCGGTGAAAAATCCTGCGTCGCGGATGGTCGCGTCCATGGAAAGCCTCCTTTAGATGCACTGAGCGGGCGTTATCACAGGTTGAAATAGCGCGCCATTTAGAAATTGCGGTAGAAGGGATAAAGTTTCTTATAGGAAACTCTCTGGCGGCGTTGCTGGATCACCTGCAGCACGTTAGAGTTGCACGCACCACTTCAGTGAGAAAAAGACTTTGGCGTGGGGGAACGCTGTGGCGGAACGAAAGATTTGCTTTCTAGCGAGCGGCTCGCCGGTCGCACAGGAAGCCCTTGGGGGTCTGAGGGAAAAGTTTGGCCATATGTCCCCCGATCAGGCCGAGGTGATTGTCGCGTTGGGCGGCGATGGCTTTATGCTTCATACATTGCACTCGACGATGGATTTGCAGGCTCCGGTCTATGGGATGAACAAAGGCTCGGTCGGGTTCTTGATGAACGACTATGCCGAGGATGACCTGTTGGAGCGGCTGGAGAATGCCAAACAGGCGACGATCAACCCGTTGCGCATGGTCGCCTATGACGCGATGGAACGCCGGACCGAGGCGTTGGCGATCAACGAGGTGAGCCTGTTGCGCGAGCGGGGACAGGCGTCGAAGATCCGCATCCTGATCGATGACAGCGAGATGATGGAGGAGCTGATTTGCGATGGGATCCTCGTGGCAACCCCTGCCGGGTCGACCGCCTATAATCTCTCGGCCCATGGCCCGATCCTGCCGATCCGGGCGCAGTTGATGGCGATGACCCCGATCTCGGCCTTTCGTCCAAGACGTTGGCGTGGGGCGATCCTGCCATGGGAGACACGGGTGACTTTTGAGATCCGCGAGCAGGCCAAACGGCCCGTGCTCGCAACGGCTGATCATGTGGAAGTGCGCGATGTCAGCCGGGTCGAGATCGCATCTGCGCCGGAGATCGAGTTAAAGCTGCTGTATAACCCAGGCCACGGGCTTGAAGAGCGGCTGCTGCGCGAGCAGTTCACCGGATAAAGCGAAACCTCTGCGCATGCGTTCCAGGGTCTGTCATTTCACTCCAATGACTGGGCTACTACCGTGGGCGATCGAGAGGAAAAGGAGATAGCTCGGAAACAGTATTCGGATGAAGGTATCCCCAAGCAGCTGCATTAGATCGAGCGGAAGCTTGCAAAAGGTAGCGACGTGCAGAGGGCGTGGAGTGTCGTTGACGTCAGCTCGGCGACGTTCTACATCTACGGATGTCTCTCCCGTTGCAAGGTTTCCCCGGTTCTGCTCTGACGGCGTTTCCATTGCTGCAAAAAATCTGTCCGGCATCGCCGGTCAGGTGACGCGCCCAAATGGGAGTTTTGCGTGGTGAGCCTCAACAAGTGGTCGGCCTCAGGAGGCCGTTATAAAAGTCAGGTTCCTCAAAAACCGGAGTTTGCCGGTCGGTTCATTTCCTTGGTCGTCTTGCAATCCTTGTCGCGCTCTCAGGCGTGTGTCCAGGACTCTTGGTTTCTGCACAGAGTCGCCCAGATGAGCCTCGCAATCTTGTTGGCGACGGCGACCATGGCTCTGTTCACGCCGTCGTTCACGGGTCGAGTTGACCCATCTGCTGAAGGCGTCGGTTCGTGCTTGCGAGGCGCCATGGATCAGCAACGTTCGGAAGTGTTTATCCCAGCGTTTGCTGATGCCCATGGGAAGGCGTTTGTCGCCGCTTGAGTGCTGGCGTGGCAGAAGGCACATCCACCGCGTGGAAGAAAGGACTACAATCGCACTCGACCCCGCTCATGCCTGGGCAATCTCAAGCCAGATGTGTTCGCAGCGAAGATGACACTGGAAAACCAGGCCGCGTGAGGCCAGAAATCAACCGACGGAGCGGTCCAATTGATGGAGGTAAGCCGGGTCTCAGGTCACCAGCTAAGTCTTATCATTACACGGCCAGGCGCTTTGACACTTCACACATTCCCGTTCGAAAAGATGCAACTATCGTTCATTGCAGCATGGTTCAGCTTGCGATGCGCGTGGATTGACCGTGGGCAGCAGCGCTCCGAGAGCTTTCAAAGAACGCGATCAGTTCCAGGAGTTTCTGGGAACCGAAAGCGAGGTCTTTCGCATTGGTAGAACCGCGTTGAGCGAGATTTGCGTTCTCTTGTGTGATCTGAT
>JBCDAS010000155.1:0-9963 GCA_039185235.1 Pseudomonadota bacterium | reverse complement strand
TGAGGCCACCAACGGCATCGGATCTCTGTTGCACGACCAATATAAACCTTCGCGATCAGAGCACCAACAGCCTCTGCTCCAAGGGTGACTGCGTATGTTACAAGATAACATCTCTCAAGACGCGTTTTGCCGCGCCACCCTAGGGATGACCATAGTGCCAATCCGAACTCGGCTCACCAACGACGCGATCTGCTACAGTGACCTGTTCGCCAAGGCGAAATGCAGCGCATGATCTTGGAATTGAGCCTCGATAATAGCGGGGAGTCGATCTCGCCGGGTCCACGTGACCTCCCAAGACTTTTGATCCGGATCCAAGTACCGAAATCCGATAAACTGACCGGAACGCAGATCAAGGCTTCGGCGCTCAAGCACTCTCGGCTCTTTGGCTTGCGCCCATGCCTCAAGACGCAGATCAAGACCATCTCTTCTCTCGGCCACGGCGATCCACAGATCCTCGCTAGGCAAAAGCCCAGGATGTCGCGCGTTCGTGAGCAAGGAGAACCCCTGCCCCAAACCTACAAACTGCTGGCGCATACCTTGATTTAGATCCAAGGGCTTCGCGGCCGTCAGCCAAGTGCGGACCTGTTGTAGCAGCAGGATCTCGGCATCGAGCCTCGGCAAATCCTGCGAGCGTTTCCAAACCTGCGCGCTCATTTGTGTCGATGTCGCCATCGCATTGGCCATCAATGCCAGCAGCGCCAAGGTCACGAGCAGCTCCAAAAGGGTAAAACCCGCTATGCTCCGCGCGCGCTTCATCGTGCGGCTCCGCGATGCAGTGTTTCGAACTCCGCCAATCGTCGCCCGGTTGCCCTGTCTCGTACGACCAGATGGACGCGCATCAATTCACCAAAGCCCGACGGTGCTTCATCCGCTAAAAGCTCAGGTTTAAGCGTCATTTCCCAGGAAAACGCCCCGTTGATACCATTGGTCTCTTCGACAGCCATCCCGGGCGCCGCCCTCAAAAGCGCAAGTCGAGAAAGGCCAATCTCATGAGCCAACCAAGCCTGCTCGGCATTACTAGTGCGGGAAATCATACGCTCCATCGGCGGCAAAAGTGCTGCAAGAGACGCGGCGAGGATTACAAACGCAATCAGTGCCTCAAGAACAGAAAAACCGCCGTTACTTGCCCTCATCTTCCCTGCTCCGTGACCAACTGCCCGGTGAGCCAATCCGGTGTTACTCGAACGCTTCGTCCGTCGAGATGCAGACAAAAGGCTTCCCCGCGCGCGCTGCCATCTGGCAGAAACAGGATCTCCTCAGTTTCCGCGGTTCCGCACCCATCGATGCGGAGGCTCTTGGAAGCCGGGCGAAACCCAACCGCCGTACCAGAGGTCAAAGCGCTCAGCCGATGTGTAGCGCCCATCTCCAAGATATCAGCCACCTCTGCAGCAAGAAGCCTTCCAGACGAATTCCAACCACGCGCAGTCAGGGCCGCAGCAAATACGATCGCGACGATGGCTAGAACAACCATCATTTCGAACAGGGTAAACCCTCTTTGATCACTCAAACGCAACGTCATTTATCTCGAGAATTGCCGATAGCGTGGAGAAGATCAGTGCTCCAACAACGACACCAATCACCAAGGTCAGAACCGGGGTCAGAAGCTGGAGCAGGGACTGGATCTTCTCCCGCGATTGACGATCCAGCGCATCCACCGCGTTTTCCAGCATTTCGTCCAGATGGTCCGAGCGCTCTCCCAGTCGGATCATCTGGACCGTCGCCTTAGGTAAAAGATCGGCATCGAGAGCCGAGGCGATTTGGTCGCCCGCTCGAACAGCCTCCTCCATCTGCTGGTACATCTCCCGAAACTGCTGGGTCGTGGACGCCTCCCGCGCCGCCGCCAGCGCTTCGAGAACCGGGGCGCCGCTTTTCGACATCAGCGATAGGGTCATCAGGCTCCGGCTACTCTCGGAGATCCGAATAAGTGTCCCAATCAAAGGTAGGCGAAATAGAACCTGCTCCACTTGACGCGACGCACGTTGCGCCAGCACCCCGAACAACAAGCCAGCGACGACAATCCCGCCTGCAACGATCGGCCATTGTTGAACGAGGACATCCTTGGTCGAAAGCATCATCGCAATTGCAATTGGCGGCTCCTTGCCAACAGCCGAGAAGACAGGTGCCAGGGTGGGCGCCAACAGAAACACCAAACCCAAGATCACGACCAAGGCCACGACCAAAAGTATGATCGGATAGGTCAGGGCCGCGGATACTTCCTTGCGAAAGCGAAGCTCCCGCTTCATCAACTCCGCTGCATATTGCGTCGTCATCTGCAGTTGGTTCGATCGCTCACCCAGCGCAATGAGAACAGCGATTCGGTTTGGCACGATCTCGGGGTGGGTCGCGATCGGGCTCGACACGTCGCCTCCCTCTGCGACAGAGCGATTTGCTTCGACCAGGATCGCGCGCAATCGCGGGTGCTTGACCTCCTCAACTGCAGAAGAGAGAGCCATCGGGATAGGCAGTTTTGCCTTCAGAAGGATGGAAAAGCTCTCAAGGAACTGCGCCAGTTGCGCCCTAGGAACCCGATCACCTGTGATCGTGATCTCACGCGACCACCATGCGATATCCGCATCACCTATACTCTGACCGATCTCGAAAACCGTAAGTCTTCTAGCGTTTAGATCATGCAACGCCGCGGCCTCGTCCTGAGCGGTAATCCGTCCCTTTGCGATTCGACCGTTGCCATCATAAGCGCTGTATCGAAACTCGGTCATTGATCTGGGTCGCGTGACGTCGCGCCCCGCTCAAACAGGAAATAGATGCTCGACGAGCCGTCACGCGTGATTGAGACTGAGTTTGATGAAATCTCAGTGATCGACCAGCCATCGATTTCATCGGCGATCTGGTACCACTCGGCCTGGCCACTCGACCATTCGATCAAAGCGGATCTATTGGTCTCTGCAACGATTAAACCCCTGATCTTGAGCTCTGGCGGCACATGCACGACCGCTGGCTTGAGCTCCAACTGGGGTGCTGAGGACTGAGGAACTGGCGCTGGTTCGGGTTGCACCGGTGTCGCGATTACCATTGGCTTTCGCGTTTCCGAGAACAACGGCCGCGCTGCGAGCACGAGATAGAAATCATCCGAGCGCTCGTTGCGAGCCTGTGTCGTCTGTTCCGCCAAAGGTTCAGGAGCATGCTCTGCACGGACCTCCGCAGCAATGGACTGCTCTGTGGCCTGCAAGGCGGTTATCGCAAGATACCCCACAACACCAACCAGCCCGAGCAAAATAACGGTTCCGGGGGGGGGCATGAGACGACCAACGACCATCAGCCAGAAATCCGGACCGGTGCCGTAAGCTCAAGGCGCAGATAGAGGAAGGGCTGTGTGATCCCCGGTGCATTTCGATTTACGCGCCGCAAGTTCGCTCGCGTAATCATCAGCGGCGGCTCAGTGGCCTCCACGCTGCGCATAAACGTCATCGCAACATCACTCGGCGCTTCCAACTCGATCCTCAGACCAGCCGTTTGTTGCCCTGCGAGCGGCTCCGTCTCGATTGCCGTGACCGAGCGAAGTTGCAAGCCCAAGCGCCGGGCAGAGGCTGTGATCGCAGATTGGATCCGCGCACTGACCTCGCCTATGCGGCTACCCTCCCAACCGATCGATGGCGGTATACTGGAAGAGAGACGGTCATCCTCCGCCACCAAAGTTAGGAGCCGCGCAGCGAGATCGCGCTGCTGCTCGGTCTCCCGCTCGACTTGGCGCGCAACATCTTGGCGTAGAGCCCAAATTGGCTCCACAACAAAGAGACCCATGAGAACCAGACCAACCAAAAGGATCGCAACTGCGGAGATCTTCTCGAACCGGCTCGTCATTCGCTCTCTCCAGTCAGATCCAGCGAGATCTCATAGCGTTCAGCCCCCGTCCCAGGCGCGATCGAGACTTGTCCCGTTAGGCGGGGATTGAAGAAATGAGGCGAGGAAGCCAAGTCAATCACCAGATCTGCAGCCGAGCCTTTGGTAAAACCTGAGAACCGCAAAAGATCCTCGCTGATCTCTACATCGCTCAACCAAGCATCGTCCCGCAGACGAACTGTCAATTCACGCAGGATGTCGACCCTCGGCACTCGGTCATCCAAAGCGCGCGCGATCCTGTCTGCTGCGCCGATACCTTCAGATTTTTCATTCACTTTAGTGCGCAGTTCGACAAGCTGCTGGGTTAACTCAGCGCGTTCACGCGTCAGATTCTCTACCTTTTCAGCATCGCGCAGATAAGGCTGTACGATCAAAAGCGTGAGACATGTGACAAGACCTGCCGCCAAAGCCCAATTGACTTTTGGCCATATCCCAGCAGCCTCAGACCTTGCATCACGGTCTTCAAAAATCACCAGTGGTTGGTCCTCCTCCGTAGTGCGAACGAATAGCTTACCCGGCAAGATGTGGTTGGCCGAAAAAATCTGCCTGAGCTCATGAAGAATGCTCCGCTTAACGATCAACTGATCGACTAGGATCTCCCCTTCCTCCTGTCCGATGATCCGCTCTTTCCAAACGACCTCCTCTGGCGAGAGCGGCGTATCACGTGTAAGATCTAATGCGAGGATCTGATGCAGCCGCCCACGAGAACTGGAAGGAAGCCGATGTGTCCTGACTAGAGCGGCAGAGGTAGGCAAGACCACATCCAGCGAGAGACCTCGCGGCAGTCTCGACCGCTCTGCCGCGAGACCTTCGCCAAACGAAGACAAATCCGTGTCAAACGGGAGCAATATCTGTCCACCGCGCCAGGATATCCGCGCTTTACCCTCGGACACAACCATCTTTGATCGCAGCGGCAAACCAGCTAACCAATCGGCAGCACTGTCCGGCACGATCTCGGACATACGTTGGACCCACCAACGCAGTGGATTAAGAAACCCTGGAAATCTGATCATTTTAATCCGGTTGATCCGACAAAGACTACATGGGTATAGTGTTGAATATTAACTGAAATTACTGCGCCTGTGTCAATGCAGATGCTGACTGGATTGTGACGCGATGCTGGATGGTACGAGCAAAAATCAGAAAGACCGGACGATTGCTGATCTCGGTCTGGCCCTTATCCAGCAGGGCCTGATTGATGAGGTGGCGTATCGACGCGCCATGAAAGCTGCGGATGAGGGAAACACCCAATTCGACCGCGCGCTGCTTGAACTTGGCCTTCTGGACGAGGAGAGCCTACTCGGCTTTCTCTCGCGCTGGCTCGACATCCCGCTCGCAGGATCCGACAGCTTCCGCCACGCGGCGATTGCGGAACTGAAAGGCGATGCCGCTTTCCTACATCGCATGAATGTAGTGCCGCTTTGCGTCGATCAGGGCACGCTGGTTATTGCGACAACCAACCCATTTGATGCGCAGCTTGCCCAAACGATCAGCTTCCAGATCGATATGCCCGTCTCGATGGCGCTGGCTGCGCGCGAAACGATCCGCGAGGTGCTGGATCGCGATTATCCGAACCGGGCCAGCGACAAGACACGCTCAGAGGTCGAAGCTGAAGCAGATGATGTTGAGCGCCTCAAGGCGCTTGCCAATGAAGGCCCGACCATCCGGCTGGTTAACGAGATCATGTCAGCAGCGGTCGATGCCGCTGCTTCGGACATCCATTTCGAGGCACATGAGATCGAGATGGTCATCCGGTTCCGCATCGATGGCCAGCTTGCTGAGCATCGCAGGCTGAGAGGCTCTGAACGCAGCTCGATCGTCTCCCGCCTTAAAGTCATGTCCAATCTGAACATCTCCGAACGCCGACGACCCCAGGATGGGCGGTTGCGCAGCGCTGTTCGAGGGCGAAATATTGATTTTCGTATGGCTACCCTGCCAACCCAGTTTGGCGAGAGCATTGTTTTGCGCATTCTCGACCGATCCCAACTCGCGCTCGATTGGTCAGATCTTGGTTTTTCGCCTTTGGATGCCGCCGCGATCGAACGGTTAACCGGCCGCCCTCACGGCATCTTCTTGGTCACCGGGCCGACGGGCAGCGGAAAGACCACCACCCTCTATACTGCTCTTTCGAAGCTGGACATCGCCGGCCGAAAAATCTTTACCGTCGAGGACCCTATCGAGTTCACACTCACGGGCGTCAACCAGGTCCAGGTAAGGCCAGAACTTGATCTGACTTTCGGCACCTCGTTGCGGGCCATACTACGCCAAGACCCCGATGTCGTGATGGTCGGCGAGATCCGCGACAAGGAAACGGCCGAGAATGCCATTCGGGCGGCGCTTATGGGTCGAATGGTTCTCTCCACTGTTCATACTAACTCGGCGATAGGCGCGATCGATCGCCTTATCGATCTCGGCGTTCCAGCCTTCCTCTTGGGCGCGACTTTGAACGGCATCCTCTCACAACGTCTGGTGAGGAAAGTGTGTTCCGACTGCGCTGTGCCCGACACCGAGGCGGCTGGGCTCTTACCCCCAGGCATTCCTGGCCGAGAAGCCTTGGTGGCCAATGCAAAGGTTGGCAAAGGCTGTGCGGCATGCGGGATGAGTGGTAGCAAAGGCCGGGTCGTCATTTCAGAACTGCTTGAGATCCGCGAGGCGATGCGCCCTACGATCAGCAAACCCGATGCAGCGGAAACCATCTCGCATCTCGCACGAAACGAGGGCATGACGACCCTGCTTGAAGATGGCCTCGAGCGGGTCAACTCAAGCCAAATCGCCCTGCGCGACCTGCTCCAATTCATCGACTGGTCCTGATGGAATTATCTCGAAAGACTCAGCGCCAAGCCGGGTTTGTACTCTTGGTTGTGCTGATCGGTCTCTCCATGCTGTCGCTGCTCTTAGGGGCATCGATGCAAACTATGGTAACCCATACAAAGCTGGCGGAGATCTCCTTCAAACGCGATCGCGAAGCAATGCTTTTCGACGGTATCCTGGAACTCGCAGGCATGCAGGCGGCGCTTTCCTTGCGGCAGGTATCAACCCCCTTGGCCGACCAGGCCTTCTCGTTCGAGGGGCAATCCGAGTCGGTCACGTATCATGTGCAAGACGTAGCGGGCCTGGTCGATCTGAACACGGCCCCCTTCGAGTTAATCGAGAAGCTTCTTGCCGACCAAAGGAACCCAGACCAACTGATTGTCACCCTGGCCGACCTCAGACAGCGTCGCACCCGGCTCAGCTCTGTCGATGACCTGCAGTCCCTCCCCGGAATCGATTTGCGACGTCTCTTCGAGGTCGACACGTTCTTCACCGTCTTCTCTGGCCGCCGAGGGATCGATCCAGCCTCCGCGCCCGTTGCCTTGCTCGAACGGCTCACCGGGCAAAAGGGATCGCGTGCCAAGCTGACCGATGCGCTGCCCTCCGCTTGGATCCAACCTCCAACCCGACGGATCTTTAAGGTCAGAGCGACCAAAGACGGGCGGAGCTTCGGCCCGGAAAGCACGATCCTCATCACCTCCGGCGCCACATTCAACATCCGCGTGTTGGAGACCCGCCGATGACCCTGTTGATCGGCATACAGAGGCCACTCCTCCTTCCCCATCTGGGGCTATACGGGCTCGTCGCTCTACCGGTGCTTGTCGAGATGCCGGTGGAGATCCGGCTCCTGTCTCTGGCTCTCGGCGCCATCCTGATCTGGATCAGTTGCGTCGACCTCAAGCGCTTCGTTATCCCGGACAAAGCCAGCGCCAGCCTAGCCCTCACAGGTGTCGCCGCGACACTGATCCACGCGCCCGAATTGATGCTCCAGCATCTCGGAGCGGGAGTTCTCGCGGGCGGGCTCTTCTGGGCACTGGCCGAGTGTTTCCGTGCGCTCAGGGGATATGACGGGCTTGGGCTCGGTGACGCTAAACTGATCGCAGGCTCCGCCCTCTGGCTTGGTCTTTGGGCTCTGCCCGCTGTCATCTTCATCGCAGCAATTTCCGGTCTCACCATCACCTTGTTCTACCGGGCCACGATGGGAGTTGCTAAGACGGATCGCATCGGGATCGCGCTCGGTCCGTTTCTCGCATTTGCGACCTGGCTGACCTGGCTCTACGGACCCCTTATTTGAGGAGGAGGCGCGTTATGGCACGCTCTAAACAGCGATGGACCAATCAGGCCGGAGCAACGCTCCTCGAAATCCTCGTCGTGCTGGCGATCATCGCCTTACTGGCCGCAGTCGTTGGCCCGCGGGTCGTGGGGTATCTCAGCAAAGCTAAATCCACGACCGCCGAGTTGCAGCTTGATAATCTGAAAACTGCGGTGGAGCTCTTCTATGTCGATCTCGGTCGCTATCCTAGCGAACAGGAAGGGCTCCAGGCTCTGATGACCCGACCTACGGCAGCAGGCGACTGGGCCGGTCCCTATCTGGATGCCGAAGATGCACTGCAAGATCCCTGGGGCCGGGATTATGTCTACCGAAGCCCGGGCCAGAACGAGCGGCCATTCGACGTGCTGAGCTTTGGCCGCGATGGTGTTGAAGGAGGGGATGGGGAAGATGCAGACTTGGTCAACTGAGAGGTACCTGGCCTCTTTGCTCCACTAGAGGCAGTGCCAGTTTTGGTGGTAGCCTGCCTCGGCCTGGAACCTTCGGCCGGGAATGCGGTGCTCTTGGGCAGAGAGCGCGCCGGTGTCGACCAGACCTGGCGAACAACGCTAGAGTGTGTGTGACTCAGACGCTAACCGTCGAGGGCTTGTGGGATGCGATCGACCGCCTCATCGGTCTCATAACCCCAGCCGAGAGCGCAAACTTCTTCACCGCAGCAGGCTATGAACCAGAATGATCGGGAAACGCTCTAAGTGCATTGCGCGCCAATGAAGCGCAGTTGATGTACGGATCAAGCTTGAGTTGTAGTTCGCGCTACACTGAATCGAATTAGGCTAGAAACTATGCTGAACTCGTAGCATGGTGAGGTAGGCTTACGCCCCCCTACTGCGCCTGGCGTGAAGTTGTAAGTCTAAAATACCAAGAAGACTAAACAAGAGAAATGCTCTCTAATTTACTTTCAATCAAGCCTTTATTATCTTGGTCAGAAACCAATTTGGTAAGTTCTCGGATATAAATCCTCTGCTCTTCAGAACTACTAAAGAAAAGGCCGCCAGTTTTTACGGAAACGAGCATCTGAAATGCATCGCTCAAATTTCTTTCGCGGTTTACCACGTGTTCAAAGCACGCCTTCGCCTCGCCCCACCTCCCCGTGCTAATCAGCAGGCTAAACAAAAGTGAGTTGTTGTTCTTATCGTCGCCTGCCAACTCGTCGAGTAATATGTGTACTTCGGACAAAAATATACACAAATCAGACATAATAATAAGATGGTCTTTATGCTCATGACTGTCTCCACGTAATCGCTGCGAGAGCTTCTCGGAGACTAGAGAGAGCGGTTTGTACATGATTTCATCAACCTCTTGGTTTTGTGTTTGGACCGAAGCGCATATCGAATTCAGAATCACTCGTCCACTCATCTGGCCAATCGTTCTTAGGCACACCACCGCGGCAAAGAATGTATCGATTACGCGCCCTATCCAGACATGCTGGCAAGTTGCTAATCAAGCGGTTCTCAAACCGATTATCGCAGTTGTCTTGTTCAATCTGATAGTCCTCGAAACAGTCATCATCATCCCCGCACCCGCACGCTTCAGAGGGAGCGAGTATTAGCGAGAGTGTCAGACCAAGACCCTTAAGCGCATTGCGCGCCAATGAGCCGCAAACTCGGGCAATATCATCAACAATAGGCGGCGCCTCAGGTACTGTCGTTACTGGCGGAGAGACAACCTGCAAGCCTCTAGGATCCGTGTACCTGAGCGGGTTCTGCAGTGCGTAGTTGTAGACACTCGCGCCATCGATCAGCCCGAGCGGGTCTGCCTGGAGATACCTGCCTATCGTCGGATCATAGTCGCGGTGCCAGTTCTGGTGGTAGCCAGTCTCGGCCTGGAACCATTGGCCGGGGAAGCGGTGCTCCTGGGCGGAGAGCGCGCCGGTGTCGACCGAGACCTGGCGGATCCCGCCAAAGGGCGTGTAGCTCGCCTGCCAGACGACCGCGCCCGTCGCATCCGTTGCCATGATGGGCCGG
>JBCDAS010000154.1:0-9971 GCA_039185235.1 Pseudomonadota bacterium | reverse complement strand
GGCCAGAGCCGGCAATTCGCCTCCTCCTGCGTCAGCGAGCGCGAGACCGCGCAGCGCTTGCCCGCCCGGGCCAGCCGCATGCCCAGATCCGCATCCTCGGTGACATTATGCGCGTCCCAGCCGCCAATCGCCTTCAGCGCCGAGCGGCGGAAATAGACCGATGTGCCACCCAGCGGGATCGGCAGGCGCAGCCATTGAAAGCCGCGCAACAGCACGTCGAACCAGATTGCGTATTCCAGCGTAAAGCAGCGCGACATCCAGTTCTCGCTGATGTTGTAATAGCCCAATTGGCACTGCACGCAGGCGACCTCTGGCGGGGCCTCGCGGAGCATCCGCACCACCTCGCTGATTTGCTGAGGTTCAGGCACGTCCTCGGCATCTAAAATGCCGACGATCTCACCGCGGACGTAATCAAGCGCATGGTTCATTGCCCTGGGCTTTGTGCGCGGCTGGCCGGGGGGGACCGTGATCGCCCTCAGCCATGGCGGCAGTTGGGCGCGGTCCACGGCCTGCTGTGTTGTGAAGTCATCCTCCTCGATCAACAGCATGACATCCAGCAACTCACGCGGATAATCGACCGCCTGCAACGCCTTGATCAGGCGCGGCAACATATGCGCCTCGCGGTAAAGCGGGATCATCAGAGAGACGATCGGTGGGGCGCGTTTGCCCGACAGCGAGATCGCGCCCTCGGGCAGCTCCTGCTCGACCGGTGCGCGATAGCTCGCGAACAAGGCGAGAAGCCTGAGCGAGGTGGTCGCGACAGTGATCCCAAAGAGCAGCAACAAGCCGATCGTCACCGGGATCTCCCCACCAAAGATCAGCGCCGTGATCAGAACGGCCAACACCGCGCCCATCGCCATGCGCGGCCCGTGCAATGTCCTGACCGAGGTGCCAGAGGGCGATCGTACCACCGCCCGTTGCGCCAGCGTGGAGGCAAAGGCCCGCCTCAGGTTGGCATCTATCTGTTGGCGCGGCGCGAGCAGAACAAAGGCGATCCCAGGCGGCTCGCTCAACGCGGCCAGTGCCGGTTGCGCCAGCTCAGGATCGGCAATCACATAAGAGGTCATGCCCCCGATCTGCTGATAGGGCATCACGCCATATTGCAGATAGGTGTCCAGATCCTCGGGTTTGGCGAGCGTCAGATCGGGCGCCAGCTCCTCTAAATCCGCCGTGCCGAGACCCCATTGCGCCGCCAGCGCTTCGGCCAAATCGGCCGAGCTGACCACCCCTTGCGACACCAAAATCCGGCCGAGCGGTTGGCTGGTCGCACGTTGCGCATCCAGCGCTGCTTCCAGATCATGGCGGTTCAAACGCCCTTCGCGAATCAATAGATCTCCAATCCGAGGACTGTCGAGGCGATCAAGCCCGCCCGCGCCCGTCACGGATTTGAGCGGAACGGCTTTCACACCGGCCCACACATAAGCATTTCAATACGCGTCAACATCGCCGCCACCTAATTCTAACCGAGGCGGCGGCATTCAGGCTCTGTTAAGGTTAATCGGATCTTAACATATTGATTTTGTTGCAAATTTAAACTTGTTGCGCCTTGAAACCTATGCCTTGTCCATCGCGCGCACGAAGCGTTCGAAAAGGTAATAGCTGTCCTGCGGACCAGGGCTCGCCTCTGGATGATATTGGACCGAGAAGACCGGGCGATCCACCAGTCTCAGCCCGCAATTCGAGCCATCAAACAGCGAGACATGCGTCTCGATCACCCCTTCCGGCAGGCTCGCGGCATCTACCGCAAACCCATGATTCATCGAGGTGATCTCGACTTTGCCGGTCTCCAAATCCTTCACCGGATGGTTCGCACCATGATGCCCGGTCGACATCTTCAGGGTCTGCCCCCCCAGTGCCAGTGCGAGCATCTGATGGCCCAGGCAGATCCCAAAGATGGGCTTCTCCGCCGCCAGAACCCCTTGGATCATCGGCACCGCATAGCTGCCGGTCGCAGCAGGATCTCCCGGCCCATTTGATAGGAAGACACCATCGGGCGCATGCGCCAAAACCTCCTCCGCCGTCGCGGTCGCGGGCAGTACGGTCACATCACACCCCGCCGCCGCGAGACAACGCAGGATGTTCCGCTTCGCACCGAAATCCACCGCAACAACCTTGTGACGCGCCGCCTCCTGCCGCTCGAAACCGCCCGGCCAGGCCCAGCGCATCTGATCCCAGCGATAGGATTGCGCACAGGTCACATCCTTGGCCAAATCCAGCCCTTCCAGGCCCGGGAACCCCCTGGCCTTGGCAATAAGCGCATCCGTGTCGATCGCCCCATCGGCTGCATGCGCGATCGCTGCATGGGGCATGCCCTTGTCGCGGATCAACCGGGTCAGGCGCCGCGTATCAATGCCCGAGATGCCAATCCGCCCGCGTTTGGCGAGCCACGAGCTCAGATGCTCCACTGCCCGCCAATTCGCGGGCTCGGTCACCGACCATTTGACCACCATGGCCCGCGCGACCGGCTCGGGCGCCTCCTCATCCTCAGAATTGGTCCCGACATTGCCAATATGAGGGAAGGTGAAGGTCACCAGTTGCCCAGCATAGGAGGGGTCGGTCATGATCTCCTGATATCCGGTCATGGCGGTGTTAAAGCAGAGCTCGCCCACCGTGGTGCCCGTGGTGCCGAAGCCATGGCCCCAGAACAGCGAGCCATCGGCCAGCGCCAGACAGGCCGTCGGACGCGAAGTGGAAGCCCCCAGAAGATCCTGCATCATCTCGGTTGGGGGCATGGCGAACTCCTCTTCGGGACCGGCTTTGGGACCTTGGAAACGGCCCCAACACGCCAAAAATCGCGCGGCACATTAGGCGATCCCAGCAGCAAGGTCAATGAAAACTAAATCTATTTTTTCATTATATATCAATAACTTAGAGATAGCTCAAAGACTTGCAGGCGATTTTTCCCTCGTATAGGGTGGCCGTCTGAAACGCAAGAACCAGGCCCCGGAGGTCAGATTATATGCGGGACAAGATTACCAAGGCGATGAAGGACGCAATGCGTGAGAAGGACCAAGTCCGCCTCTGTACGCTGCGCCTGATGATTGCAGCACTCAAGGATCGCGAGATCGCCAATCGCGGCGAAGAAGGCCCCTCGGAGGTGACCCAGACCGAAGCGCTCGCGCTGTTTGACAAGATGGTCCGCCAGCGTGAGGACAGCATCACCACCTATGAGGAAGCTGGCCGGATGGAGCTCGCCGAACGTGAGCGCGCCGAGATCTCGGTGATCAAGGAATTCCTGCCCAAACCCCTCAGCGGGCCCGAGATTGAGGCCGCCATCGCCGCCGCGATCAACCAGACCGGGGCGAGCTCAATCCGCGATATGGGCAAGGTCATGGGCCATCTCAAATCGCTCCATGCCGGGCGGATGGATTTCGGCGCCGCCGGTGCTCAGGTCAAAGCAGCGCTCGGCTGACCCTTATGAGCGAGGACCCCAACGCGCGGTTCCGTGACGCCAAAGACCAGATCGCGCGCGCGGGCGATGCGCTCAGATCCTCTCATAAAGATCTCATGGACTTGCGCGGTGATATCCAACACGCCCGCAGCCGCGGCAAAGTCCAGCAGGAGATCTGGAATTGCGAGCGCGCGCTCGGGCTGCGCGACGGCTATTTCAGCCAATCCGGCCAGGATGCCTTCCTCGAAGAGAACATCTTCCGCGGCAAACGCGGCGGCACTTTCGTCGAGGTCGGCGGCTATGACGGGGTGGTCGGCTCGAACTGCCTGTTCTTCGAGATGCGCCGCGGCTGGCAAGGCGTGATCGTCGAGCCATCGCCGCAATTCCACGCCGACTGCGCCGCCGCCCGCCGCGCGCCCTGCCTGCAAGTCGCCATCGGCAGCGCGCCCGGCACGGCCCAGTTCCTCGAGGTCCGCGAAGGGCTGAAACAAATGGGCGGGCTGGTCGAGACCTATGACCCAGACCTGCGCGCCCAGGTCGAAGGCGATCCCCGCCACAAAGGCGGGATCATCGATGTCGAGGTCATCCCGCTCGCCGAATTGCTCGACCGCCACAAGCTCCAGTCAATCGACTATCTCAGCCTGGATGTCGAGGGGGCGGAGATGGCGATTCTCTCCACTTTCCCGTTCGAGCGATTCGAAATCTCCGCCATGACGGTCGAGAACGGCCAAGGCGCCGAGGATGTCCCGCAACTGCTCGCCGAGCACGGGTTCCGACGGATCGACGCGCTCGGGGTCGATGATGTCTATGTCGCTGACTCTCTGCTGGACAAACTGAAGGGCTGAGACCGCCCCTCTGCGCTTAGTTCAGCGTCTCGTTGCTTGCCTCAGCTTCCGCCTCCTTGCGCTTGGCCTGCCACTCGGCCAGACGCTGGCGATAGAGACCGGCGAAATCGACATTATCCAGCATCAGCGGCGGATAGCCGCCATCGCGGACCACATCGGCCACGACCCGGCGCGCAAAGGGCAACAGTTGACGCGGGCATTCGATGAAAATGATGGGGTGCACCAGGTTCTCGTTCTCAGCCTCGATCGCAAAGATCCCGGCATATTCCAGCTCGATCAAAAAGCGGGTCACATCGCCAATCTTGGCGGTGCCGCTGATCTTCATGACCACCTGATAGCGGTTGTCGCCCTTGGCCTGGGCATCCATCCCGACATTGACCGCGATCTGCGGTTGCTCGGTCATCTGACCCTGATCTTCCCGCGCGCCGACATTCTCGAAGGAGAGATCTCGGGTGAAATGCGAGATCATCTTGATGCTGGTCGCTGTCTGTGCCGGGGCCGCCGCCTGCTCGCCGGTCGCAGCCGCACCATCGGCAGCCCCATCTGCCGCACCATCGGCGCTCTCCAGCAGATCATCCTTGGATTTTTTGTCAGCCATGATCGGGTCCCCTCGTTCTAGGCCATTCGAAGTCTCTCGGGCGCCTAACAGAAAGCGCGGCCTCCAGCAATCAAGATACGCTCTCAGGTCGGAGGTTTGCGATCCACCGGCTTGGTCCAACCGCTGGAACCCGGGTTTGCCTGCTCCTCAGGCGGTGTGATGTCGACATAATCGCCATCAATGGTGCTGTCACCGGGTGCGCTCTGCTGCATCCCCCCATGCATACCTGTCTGCATACTCGCCTGCATTCCATGGACCTGAAAGCGCATCTGGATATTGCGGATCAGGGCCGAGCGCACCGGCGGAACCAACAGCAAAAAGCCCAGCGCATCGGTGAAAAACCCCGGGGTCAGCAGAACCAGCCCCGCGATTAGAATCAGCGCCCCATGGGCCAGCGCATCTCGCGGATCGCGCCCCTGGTTCAATCGCCCCTGCAAATCGGCCAAAGCCGCAAATCCCTGCTGGCGCAAAAGCAGCGTCCCAATCAGCGCCGTCAGGATCACAATCCCGATGGTTGGCCATAGTCCAAGCCAGCCGCCCACCTCGATGAACAGCGCGATCTCGATGATCGGCACCGCAACCAGGGCGAAAAAGATCCACATTCAGGCCTCCAGTCCATTGCGGCGAAACCTCGTAATAGACTTCACACGCGTTGCCACCTACATAAGGGCCCCGGGAATTCTTTACCAGATCACGGGGTCGTACGCCGCGCGAGCCACCCCATAGAGGACGAAAGATGAGCGACATGGTCGAACTTCTGATTCTGATAGCCGTTGCCGTCGGCGTGTTGTTCTACTTACGCTCGATCATCGGGACGCGCACAGGCCATGAAGGCCCGCCCTCGCGCCCGTTTAGCCGCAGCCAAGAGACGGCCGAGGACAATGTCACGCCGATCAACCGTCCGATGCCGGTCGAGGAGAGCGAGGCCGTGCGCAATCTCGACGCAACCTCATCCGAGGCTTTGGCGGGCATGCGCGAGGCAGAGCCGGATTTCGACCTCGATGGCTTTCTGCATGGCGCGAAATCGGCCTATGAGATGGTCCTGATGGCCTATGAGGAAGGCGATCGCGACACGCTGACCTCGCTCCTCGCCCCCGATGTGCTCGCAGCCTTTGAAAGCGTGATCAACAAACGCGCCGAAGAAGGCCTCCGGGTCGAGGCCCGCTTTATCGGGGTCAAAGACGTGCGCCCCGTGCGCCTGGAATACGAGACCGATCTGCGCGAGGCGGATGTCACGCTCCGCTTTGTCGGCGAGATGATCACCGCCGTCTATGACAGCGAGAACCGAGTGGTCGAGGGCGACCCGAACGAGATCAAACGCCAGACCGATATCTGGACCTTCAGCCGTGTCATGGGCTCGCCCAACCCGAACTGGCTCCTGACCGCAACGGGTGAGTGAGACGACCTGGCCGACGCCATGCATCCGATCCCGCGCAGAACCCTGCTCGGCGGCCTTGCAGCGGCCTGGGCGAGCCCCGCTTGGTCACGCGCCGTGAGCGGGTTTGACGGGCTCTCAGGCTGGGCCGAGGACGACCACGCCGCGGCTTTTGCCACCTGGCGGCGGTCGTGCAAACGCATCGGCAGCGCCGCCCTCTGCACCCTGACAGCCGACAGCCCGCGGGCCTTCTTCGAGACCTATTTCGAGCCCAAAATCGTCGGCGATCCCGCCAAAGCGCTCTTCACCGGCTATTACGAGCCGGTCATCGCCGCCTCGCGGAGCCAAAGCGGCAAATTCCCCGTGCCGCTCTACCGCACACCGCCCGATCTGGTGCCCGGCAAACGCTATCTCAGCCGCGCCGAGATCGAGGGCGGCGCCCTCCTCAATCGCGGGCTCGAGCTCTATTGGCTGAGCAGCCTCGTGGACCGGTTTTTTCTGCAAATTCAGGGCTCTGGCCGCTTGCAACTCCAGGATGGGACGCTGGTTCGGGTCGGTTATGCGGGCAAGAACGGGCATCCTTATGTCTCGATCGGCAAGATCTTCAACCAGATGAAATCTGCCTCGCCCGGCACCTATGGCGCAGCCCCCCTGCGCGCCTGGCTCAGGCAAAACCCGGGCGAAGGGGCGCTTTTGATGCGCAAAAACCCCTCCTTTGTCTTCTTCACCGAGCGCAAGGATCTGCGGCCCGATCAAGGCCCAATAGGCGCGCTCGGCGTGCCCCTGACGGCCATGCGGTCGATGGCCGTCGACCCTGATCACAACACGCTCGGCCTGCCGATCTGGGTCGAGACCCAGGCCGCCACCGGCCCCTTCCGCCGCCTGATGATCGCGCAAGACACCGGCAGCGCGATCAAAGGCCCGCAGCGCGGCGATCTTTTCTTTGGCACCGGCACCAAGGCCGGAGAGATCGCAGGCCGGATGCAGGCGGGCGGGCGAATGGTCGCCCTGGTCCCAAGGCCCGAATTACAGCGCCTGATCGGCCAGGAATGACCCGGCGCAAGAAGGGCCTCAGCGCCGAGGACAAAGCCCTCTGGCACCGGGTGACGGCCGAGACGATCCCGCTCAGACCCACGAAGGGCGACGCGCCCGCGCAGCCCACTCCCAAACCACCGCGACCCAATCGCCTGCTGGCCCAACCCAACCCAGCTCAGCTCAACCCGACCCAGATCCTCAAACCCACCGGCTCCCCGCTGAAAAGCTCCACCCGGATCAACCTCGCCGATCACACGCCGAAGCAGGTGGGCCGCCCGGAACCCGGCCTCGACCGGCGCACCGCCGAGCGCCTGCGCCGGGGCGAGCGGGCGCCCGAGGACCGGATCGACCTGCACGGCATGACGGCGGAGCGCGCCCATGGGGCGCTCAACGGCTTCATCGCCCGCGCCATCTCGCGGGGGTTGCGCTGTGTTCTGGTGATCACCGGCAAGGGCGGGCGCCATCGGAGCGAGGACGCCCCCTTCATGCGCGCCGATCAAGGCGTCTTGCGCCAGGCGGTCCCGCGCTGGCTCAAATCAGGCCCCTATGCCCATGGGATCGTCGGGATCTTCGAGGCCCATATCTGCCATGGCGGCTCTGGCGCGCTTTACGTCTATTTGAAGAAGCGGCGTTGAACCTGATTTGGAATCGGGGCAGGCTGCCTCTCCGAAATTGCGAGGATTAGAGATCATGCGGGTTATTATTCTCTCTCTCTGGGCGCTATTGCTCCTCTCAACCGGCTCCGCCCAAGCCCAAAGCGACACACAACGCTGTGACTGGCCTGCCTTTGAGCAGCCGTGCCAAGTGGCGGGCGGGGTCTATCGCGCGCTGGCGCCTAGCGGGCCCGGGCCGCATAAGACGATCCTCTATCTCTACGGCTCCACCGGGCATTCCCGCGAGGTCACCAGCGCACGGTTTTTCCAACAGATCACCGAGCGGTTTGGCTATGCGCTGATCGTGCCCGGCGCGCTCGATATCAAGTATCGCGGCGGCATCACGGACACTGGCTGGACCCTGCGCAACGGTCGCCAGAAGACCCGCAATGAGATCGCCTTTCTGAAAACCGTGATCGATGACGCGACCTATCGCTTCAGCATCGACACAGAAAATCTGCTGGTCATGGGACAATCGCGCGGCGGATTCTTGATTTGGGAGATCGCCTGCCACAACCCCGAGATCGGCTCCGCCTATGCCGTCCATGCGGGCGGCTATCTGGGCAAACTGCCGGCGCGCTGCAAACAGCCGGTCAAATTCCTCCATACCCACGGCACACGCGATCAAGTGGTGACCTATAACGGCATGGAAAATGTCTCGGGCAATGTCGACATGCCGCCGATCCCCGCGGCGATGAAGATGCTCGAGCGCACCAATGGCTGTGATCCGCAAAGCCGGGAGCCCACCGGCCAATTGCCCAATTTCGCGCGCTATACGTATTCGGGCTGCGCCTATGGCGCAGCACTCGAACTGATGATCCACCGGGGCGGGCATGATTACCCGGCAAACTGGATCAAAACCGCGATTGATTGGTTCGAGGATGTCAATGCAGGCCCCGAGCGCCTGCCCACGGCAAACCCCGCCAATCGGGGCAAGTCGATCACCTTCAAAGGCGTGAATTCAAACCGCAGCACTGGTACGAATTCCCGCTTCAAAAGCGTTCCAAAGAACTAAGGGGCAGACCATGCGGCTGACTGGCAAAACAGCCCTGATCACGGGTGGCGGATCGGGCTTCGGCGAGGGGATCGCCTGGCGCTTTGCCGAGGAAGGCGCCCGGGTCCTGGTGGTCGATGTTAATGGCGATGGCGCCCATCGGGTCGCCGAGGAGATCAATGCCACCTATCAAGGTGCCGCCCGCGCCCATACCGCCGATATCACCCAGGCGCTGGATGTGAACGGCGTGGTCAAAGCCGCGCTCGATTTCTACGAGCATCTCGACATCGTCGTGAACAATGCCGGTGTGACCCATCGCAACATGCCGATGCTGGACGTGCCCGAGGAGGAGTTCGACCGGATCTACGAGGTCAATGTCAAAGCGCTCTACCTGATGGCCAAAGCCGCTGTGCCCGTCATGCAGGCCGAGGAGCAAGGCGGTGTCTTCCTCAACATCGCCTCGACCGCAGGCGTGCGGCCCCGCCCCGGGCTGACCTGGTATAACGGCTCAAAAGGGGCGGCGATCGTGCTGACCAAATCGATGGCGGTTGAACTCGCCCCCTTCAAAATCCGGGTCTGCGCGATCAACCCTGTTGCGGGCGAGACCCCGCTGCTCGAGAAGTTCATGGGCGAGGACACGCCCGAGAAACGCGAGGCGTTCCAGGCCACCATTCCGCTGGGACGCTTCAGCCGACCGCTCGACATCGCCAATGCAGCCGTCTTTCTCTGTTCCGACGAGGCGGAGTTTCTGACCGGCGTCTGCCTGGAAGTGGATGGCGGGCGCTGCGTCTGACGGGCAGTCAGACCGCCATCGCGTCAAATCCTCTCAACGCGGCCGGATCAGGCACGCTGAAATGCGTCGGCCCATCAAAGACAATCAATCCGGTCTTGCGCACCCGACCCAGCAAGCGGCTGACCGTCTCGGCCTTGAGTCCCAGGTAATCGGCAATGTCCTCGCGCGTCATCGCCAGATCGACCTGCACGCTGTCTCCGCTGGTCTCGCCCTGATGCTCGACCAGTTCATTGAGAAAGCTCAAGACCCGCTCCGCCGCGGTCATCCGGCCCAGCAGCACGGTCCGG
>JBCDAS010000153.1:0-10007 GCA_039185235.1 Pseudomonadota bacterium | reverse complement strand
TGCTTCTCCTGTTAGGGGCTTCATATCTTTCGTATCAAAGAGACTTCCTGTGCTGGTACCTCCCGTCTGCGTAATACTGCTTAGCGCGGTGATCAATGCCAGCTATCAGCGTGAGGCGGAGGAGCGGGCAGACGAGACTGCCTATGAGCTCCTGACGGATGCTGGCCTGCCAACCGATGATTTCGCAGGGTTCTTCTCGCGAATGGCCGAACAGCATGGCGATTTGAATGGGGTGCTGGAGTATCTGGCCTCTCACCCCAATCTCACCGGTCGGGCAGAGCGGGCACGCGCCGCCAATCAAGTCGAAGATCAGACCTTTGAACCCGTTCTGAGCGACCGTGATTGGGTGGCGTTGCGGGAAGTCTGCAACTGAGCTCGAAGCAAGCTGATCCAAGCCTCAACCTTTCTGCTAGGCGCCGGGCGGCCCGTTGCGGGCTTGCCCGCAGGGATCGGGCATTTGCCCGATCTGCCGTGTCAACGGCACGGGCCGCTTGCGCTGATCCTGGGCTGGTCGCCTCGGCGATCAACTAAACAGGAAATCGCCGAAACCCAGCCCACGCCCATCCTCAAGCAGGATCTCTCCGCCGGTTGACAGGTTCACTACGGCATCGCCGCCCTCGGTCCGGATTGCCGTAACCTGGACGCCGATCAATTGGATCAGATCTTGCCCGATCTCAAAGTCATGAATGACGTCCCGGGCCTGGGGACCATCGCTGGTAAAGATGAAAACATCGCTCCCCGCACCGCCAAACAGCCGGTCAGCATGGGCCCCGCCGGATAGTCGGTCATTGCCAGCACCGCCCTGGATGAAGTCACGACCTGCACCGCCAGCGATGAAGTCATCTCCACCCAATCCATAGATCTTGTCATGCCCGCGATGTCCGGTGAGAACGTTCCCACTCTCATTGCCCGTGATCCGGTTGTTCCAATCATTGCCTTCGCCCGCACTTGCACCAGAGGCCAAGGTTAGATTCTCGACATGAGCGCTCAGCGTGTAGGAGACATGTGCCTCGACGTGATCACGGCCTTCGCCCGCCCGTTCGACAATCACATCATTTGCGTTGTCGACGATATAGCGGTCATTGCCTTGAAGCCCTTGCAAGCGATCCGCGCCGTCCCCGCCATCCAACAAATCGTTGCCATGACCGCCATAGAGCAGATCCGCATGGGCGCCGCCTTCCAACCAGTCATCTCCGTGGTCCCCAAACAGCCGGTCGCGACCATTGTCACCCATGATGTGATCATCGTCAGCGCGACCATAGAGATTGTCATGTCCCCGCCCTCCGTTGATGACGTTCTCACCAGCACTGCCAATGATGCGGTTGTTCAGATCATTCCCTGTCCCAGTGACATCCCCAGCATCACTGTCAAACACGAGATAGTCGATATGATCAGCCAAAGTCAGCGAGAAGCCAGCCATCACCGTATCTTTCCCGGCATTGGCTTCTTCGAAAATGATGTCCGAGCTGTCCTCGAGATAATAGGCATCGTTGCCGAGCCCACCCGACAGGAAGTCCGACCCCTCGCCGCCGGTAAGCGTGTCATTGCCCGCGCCACCGAACAGGCTGTCATTCCCAGCACCGCCAATGATCGTGTCATTGCCCGCAAGGCCCACGATCTCTTCACCCGCCAGAGTTCCAATCAAGGTTTCGCTGCTCGCGGTGCCCGAGATATCGGGCATCTCCCCGATGAGATGCTCGACCAAGTTGGCAACGTTCAAGCGACCATTGGTCTCGACCCGCCCCGTGAGCGCGGCGACCGGATCGACAGTGTCTCGGATCGCATCAATGATCTCGGTGACCGTCAAAGTTGGATCGATCGACAGCGCCAAGGCAACCGCGCCGCTGACAAAGGGCGCAGCCATGGATGTGCCGCTCAAGAACGCATAGCCGCCGTTCAGATAGGTGCTCGCGATCCAATCACCTGGCGCGGCAAGATCCACGGTCTGATCTCCATAATTGGAGAAACTGGCGAGGCTGTCATCCAGCGTGCTCGCCGCGACCGCGATCACATTGTCGAGGTCATAGATCGTGCTCCAAGGGCTCAGCGCGTCCTGGTCTTGACCGTTGTTGCCCGCTGAGTAGACGAAGATATGGCCCTTATCGCCAGCCGCTTCGATCACCGAACGATAGAAGGAGCCCAAGGGTCCATAACTGTTGTTCGAAACCCGAGCGCCATTGGCGGTGGCGTACTCGATCGCCTCGAGGATCGCGAACCCACTCAGATAGGGGCTGTCATCGGCCCCAACGCGCAAAGCCATGATCTGGGCGTCCGGCGCGACACCGCTGCCGCCAATCCCGTTGCCCCCTTCGGCAGCGATGATCCCAGCCACATGGGTCCCATGCCCGTCCGTGTCGGTTGGATCGCTGTCTTTATCCCCGATGACGCTGAACTTGGCGCCGCCGAAATCATAGCCATGGACATCATCGATATAGCCGTTCCCGTCATCGTCGATGCCATTACCGGCGATCTCACCGGTATTGACCCATAGATTGTCATCCAGATCCGGGTGCGTGAGCTCAACACCAGTGTCGATGACAGCAACGACCACACCCTCGCCGGTGGTGTGCTGCCAGGCACCCATCGCATCCACATCAGCATCAAAGGTCGCGCGCGACTCCAAATATTGGCGCAGCCCGTCGCTTCCGAAATTGTCGAAGGTTGTGTCGTTCTCCAACCCCCACTGGATCTCATAGGTCGGATCATTGGGCACGAAGGGCGTCGTCGAGAGCCGGTCGATCTGATAGTTGAGATCAGTCATCTCAACCAAAGGGCTCGCATTGAGCGACCGCAGAATGGCGTCCAAATCGCTGCCCTCGGGCAGTTTCAGCCGCTCAATCCCAATGACCGCAGTGCGCCCGAGCGTCTCCGCCCCGATCTCGGCCTTAAGCGCCTCGACCGATGCCGGATCAGCATCGGTCTTGAACTGCACCAGGACTTCATCCGCCCAATGTGCACGGTCCATGTCGTGATGGACCGCAGCTGTCGCCAGCTTCGGCATACCCGTCTCCCATTCTCACACCCGTGGCGGAGAATGCGGGTCGGGCCTTAAAACGAGGTGTGAAAGAAGGGTAAATTCCGCGCTAACCATGCTCGGGCGCAAAAAACTCCCAAAGCGCAGCGCTCACCTCATCCGGAGCTTCTTCGGGGAGGAAATGGCCGCAATCGAGTTTCCAACCGCGAACATCCTCGGCCCTACGACGCCAAAGCGCGAGGCAGTCAAAGCATTCCTCGATCCTGCCTTTCGCCCCCCAGAGCGCAAGCAGGGGCATAGGGAGCCGCGATTCGCCATCGGCATTGTCGTGGTCGATATCGATATGTGCCGCAGCGCGGTAATCATCACAGCTTGCCCGCCGCATCTCGGGGTCACGAAAGGCGGTGAGATATTCCTCCATCGCCTCGCCAAAGATATCCAAGCCCCCACCGGCCTGCGCCCCGCATTTGAGCCGCCAAAACTGATCTGGGTCGGCGCCCATCATCAACTCGGGCAACGGGCTTGGTTTGATCATCAGGAACCAATGCCAATACCCCCGGGCAAAGGCATCGGTGGTGCCTGCATACATCTCTCGCGTCGGGGCGATATCAAGAACAGCGAGGCGGCGCACACGCTCGGGCCAGTCCATCGCCAGGCGATGCGCCAACCGCCCGCCCCGGTCATGGCCGCAGAGATCAAAGCGCTGATGCCCCAGCGCGGCCATTACCTCGACCTGATCGCGCGCCATCTCGCGCTTGGAATAGTTGATATGATCCGGCCCAGCCGGCGGCTTCGAGGAGAAGCCATAGCCCCTCAGATCGGTGCAGACCACCCTGTGCCTCTCCGCCAAACGGGGGGCAACATGGCGCCAGATCGCTAGCGTCTGTGGATTGCCGTGCAGCAACAGGAGCGGCGGCCCCGACCCGCCATAACAAGCCCGGATCCGGGCGCCGGAGGTCTCGATCTCGGTGAAGGTGAACCCGTCGAACACGGGCTCAGATCCGGTCACCCACCGCTTGGCAGCTCGTCGAGTAGACACCAAACTTAGACCAGGTCGCCTGATCGGCTGTCCCTTTCAGCTCGTAGGCATCTGAGCGGTAGTGATAGTCATCACGATCAGACTCACCGACCGTGTAGAGCACTTCCTGCCCAACGCCCAACGCCGCAACAGTGACCGTGCCATCCCGCTCAAAGAAGATCACCGAGATCGCCGGGCCTTCGTCGCAGGCAAATGAGATGGACAGGGGGGACTTGGCGGGTTCCAGGATGGCGACCCGCGAGAGGCCTTCGTTGAATTCTTGCTCGCATGCCATCAGAGGCATAAGGGCTAGGGCAAAGATGGCACGCATGGCTGAATTCCTATAGGCGAATTCTGACTTTACGGCTTGCATGGTAGCACAGATCTGCCGGTTGAGAACCGCCAAGGCCACCTCAAGCGGCTTGTTTCACCACCTTGCGCCGACGTTTCCTGGCTGGACGGCGGCGAGCCTGGGATCTCGGCTTCTCGGATTTGGTGATTTGCCAAGGTTCACCGCCAGCGACCGGGATCTGAGTGCCAAGCACCTTTTGGATCTCTCTCAGATATTCAGCCTCATCCGGGGCGCAAAAGGCGATCGCTTGACCAGCAGCCCCAGCCCGTGCGGTACGCCCGATCCGATGGACGTAGTTCTCAGCCACATTCGGCAGATCGAAGTTATAGACAAAACCAACGCCTGGGATATCGATCCCACGCGCGGCAACATCGGTCGCGACCAGCACTTTGACCTCGCCAGATCGAAAGCCTTTGATCGCCCGGTCGCGTTGACCCTGGCTCTTGTTCCCGTGGATCGAGGCGGCGGGGAAACCCGCCTTGACCAAGGTCTTCATCAACCGCTCGGCCCCGTACTTGGTCCTGGCAAAAACCAAGGAAAGCTCATCCGGGTGGCTTCGGAGTTGATCGATCAGCAGAGCTTGCTTCTCGGCCTTCTGGACAAAATGGATACTCTGATCGATCCGGTCCGCGGCTTTGCCAGGCGGCGAAACCTCGACTCGGACAGGCTCTTGCAAAAACGCGCCTGCGAGTTCCTCCATCTGTTTCGGCATGGTCGCAGAGAAAAGCATCGTCTGGCGATCATTTGCCAAAAGCGGGGCGATGCGGCGGAGCGCGTGGATGAAGCCCATATCCAGCATCTGATCCGCCTCGTCGAGCACCAGAAACTCGGTCTGGTCAAGCCGCACGGCGCGGCGTTCAATCAGATCGATCAGGCGCCCCGGCGTGGCAATCAGCAGATCCACACCGCGTGACATAGTCTCCACCTGGCGTCCGATCGAGGCGCCGCCAACCACAACAGCGACCCTCAGATGCGAGCCTTTGGTGAAACGTCCCAGGTTCTCGGCGATCTGTTTGGCAAGCTCGCGTGTCGGTGCCAACACCAAACCCGCAGCGGTTTTGGCCAGAGGTTTGCGACCGCGGCGCGCGATGTGATGGATCAGAGGCAGCCCAAAAGCTGCAGTCTTGCCCGTCCCAGTTTGAGCGAGGCCCATGACATCGCGGCCTTGCATGGCCAAAGGAATGGCTTGCTCTTGAATGGGCGTGGGTTTTGTCAGCCCAGCTTCAGAAAGCCTGCTGACAAGGCGGGGGTGAAACCCCAGCTCTTTGAAATCCATTGCGGATTATCCTTTCGGCGGGCCGGGCCCGCATCCGATTGCCAAGCCATTGCTCGGCCGTGTTTCAGTGACCGGGCGGCGTGCGCGCGCTCGGTTGCGACAGGGGCGCGCGCACCAGCAGATCGATCTACCGGTTCGGCGGCGCCAGCCCCCTGCGTGATCTGGGAACCTGTGAGTTTATCGTCCATTTGCGCCGAACAACGGGCGCTCACGGCTCACGCGGCTGTGCATGAACGATGCGCTGCATATCGTGCGATTGGACGCGGAAGTCAAGTCGGGCGTTTGGTCAAGGGCACCACTCAGCGGCAATATCGATGCTCTCCGGCCCGGTGTATGGTCCTATCTCCTCAATCGCGACTGCGCCATCCACAAGCGAGGCGGCGACGATTGTCTCCCAGCTCGCATCGACCAAAACCACTTGATCGCGGCCCTCACAGCTGCGCAGGGCCGAGGCGATGAACTCATCGCCGATTTGGTGGTTGGTCAGGCCGGATTGCTGACCCGTTTGCACCAACCGCCCGCCCTCTAATGTCCAAAACTTCAGCAATTTGCGTAAGTGTGGCGTCTCGACATAGGCAATATCCGGGCGCCCATCATTGTCGAAATCGCCCATACCCGCGACAGCAAGCCAGCGGAACGGGCGACCGATCTCTGGACCCTCCGCAACGATCGAGAGGCTGAGATCAAGAACAACCAGCCTTGCACCGCCCGTCTGCGAGGCAATGACCGTAATCACCTCTGGGATGTTGTCGCCGGTCACATCCGCCAGCCTCGGCCCGGTATCCTCGACCACTTCGCTGGAGGGAAGCCTTCGCACGATATGACAGGGCGCAGCCCCTGGCGGGACCGAGGTCATGACCAGCGCCTCGGCATCCTTCAGCCCACCCATAATCCCATGTCCATAGCGATCGGTCGCGCCCACCATGCCGACACGCCAATTGGTGCCGGTCTCAGGGTCTGTCCAACTCGCGCCCCGTCCAGCAAGATCGAACTGAACGGGCTCGCATGCCAAAGCCGGTCCGGTCAGCAAGAGGGAAAAGACCATCCCGGCGACGATCATTGATCGGATCTTCATCACTCCCCCAATCTACCAAAGCTGCGGCGTTTCATGATGTGCTTGAAAGAAGTGACGGCCTGTATCGGCTCGCAATGACCGATCTACAATTCACCGCGCTCTTCCAAAACCCGCCGGGCGATCCGGAAGCATTCTAGCGATAGCGGCACGCCCGCATAGATCCCAACCACATGGATAATCGCGCGGATCTCATCTTTGGTGACACCATTGTTCAAAGCTCCGCGTAAATGGATCTCCCATTCATGGCTGCGGCCCAGGGCGCCCAGCATGGCGAGGTTCATCATCGAACGGGTCTTGGGCTCGATCACTTCATCGCCCCAGCCAAAGCCCCAGCACCAGGCGGTCATCGCTTCTTGGAAAGGTCGCGTGAATTCATCCGCCGCCGCCAGGTTCTTCTCGACATATTCAGCACCCAGCGTGCCCTTGCGTTTGGCGAGACCTTTCTCGAAGAGATCGCTGTCCATCACATTCTCCCTCACTGTTCCCAGACCGACATGGTCTGGCGCTCCTGTGTTTGACAGAGAGGGCAGTCAACAGGAACCCTGAACCTCCACTTCAGAGATTGGCGGTATGTGATGGCGACAGGAACAGTCAGGCTGGTCTCCAGCTCGTTCGGGCCGATTGCCCTCGTCCTGATCGCCATGGTGGGGTTCTCGATCCAGGATATCGCGGTGAAAGTCGTCTCGGACGATGTCTCGCTCTGGCAGCTGATGTTTGTCCGTTCAACCGCCACACTGGGCTTGATGGTGGTGATCGCGGCAGTGCTGCGGCAGGGAGGCTCGCTGGTCCCGCACCGATGGGGCTGGCCGATGGTCCGCGCTGTCTTCATGGCGGGCGCCTATCTCTTCTTCTATGCCGCCATCGCCTATATGCCCGTGACCACGGCAGCGGCGACCTTCTTTACCGGGCCCTTGATGATCACGCTGATGGCGGCGCTGATTTTGGGAGAGCCGATTGGCCCACGCCGGATCATCGCCGTGATCGTGGGCTTTGCGGGGGTGCTCGTGATCATCCGGCCCGGGTTTGGCACATTTGAGCTTGTTGCCCTGCTACCCGTGATCTCGGCCTTCTGCTACGCCGCTGGCAATGTGATCACCCGTTGGCGCTGCCGGGATGAGCCGAACTTCGCGCTCTCGATGGTGCACAACCTGCTCTACGCCAATATCGGCATGGTGGGCGTTCTCTTGATCCCGACCCTTGGCTTTAGTGCCGAGGCAGTGGCCGAACAGCCCTTTGTCCTCTCCGCCTGGCTGGAGCCTTCGGGGCTGTCCATAGCCCTCATGCTGATGACGGCAGGCACCCACCTTGTCGGCATCCTCTTCATCGTGCGCGCCTATCAGAACGAGGATGCGAGCAAACTGGCGCCGTTCGAGTATTCCTATCTCGTCTTCATCCCAGTGCTTGAATTCGCGATCTGGCAGACCTTCCCCGATCAGTTCACCCTGATCGGCATGTCACTGATCATGAGCGCGGGCATCTTCGTCGCCTGGCGCGAAGGCCGCCCGGCGCGGCCCCGGATCCACACCCAAGGCGAGCACCCGTGGACTCCCGATGCGGAGGATGAACGTTAGCGAGCGCGAACATCGTGTTTTCCCAAACAGGATTTACTGATTCACCGAGCGGATCATTGCCTTGCCTGCGTGGTTCTCGATAATCTTGATCACCGGCGCATTGCTCAATACGTGCATGAAACAATGGTGTACCGTTAACACCAAATCTTGGAGATCTTCATCATCCTCAAGCATTTCGATGACCAGCCCCATATCTATACAATCCTGATAGAAAAACCGCCTATCATGGCTGGTGTTCTTACCAAGATCGGAGAGAGTGTCTGCAATCTTTGATGACTTTTCAGAAACATCTGGATCTCCATTAAGCATATTTGAGGCTAGTGATCGGCCGACAAAATTCTTAGCAAAATCAATTGCCCAGTCACATTGTTTTACAAACGACACGCCAAGTTGAGCCAACATCGGCTGCCAAATTGGTGCCACTCGGGGATCCGCTTTAATCTCTTTATAAGCTTGTTCGAACTGCTTCTTAATCGCAAACGCAGGGAAACCGTTAATCTGGGGGTCTACCGGACCCAAATTAGAGTGCTTTCCCATTACAATGCACTTTGCCGATGTAGCAATCATTGTTCCGGCAGACATTGCAATTTGAGGAACTATTACTCGGATGTCGCTACCAAACATCTCGCGAAGATAATGAATAATTGAGTCCGTCGCGTACAGGTTACCTCCAGGAGTATGAAGGATCAAATCCAAGCCGCATGCCCGATCGATATTATGGCAGCATAGCATAAATCCATTCTTATCATCGTCTATTATATCCGCGCCGAATACCCTAGGATTGTGGAGAAAGCCTGAGTAGTATGCAATTGTTGTGCGACCTGTTTTTTCTGAGAGCTTTTTAAGATATTTTCTTCTTACTATATCAAATGGTGATTGCTGGCCCGCAGGAGTCGAAGATGCAATTTCTTTTAGTACTTCATCCCAATTTGGCATTCCTCAGTATTTCCTCTTGGATAGAGCTTGGCAGATTATAAGAAGTAGCAGTGGGCGAATAGATATAGTTGTCCGGCTCACGAACAATGAGATCTGTTTGTGTATCCGCGATCAAGCCTTTCGACTTAAGGTCTTGCAGCATATCAAGAATGGTCATCTCAGCACCTCGTCTTTCTCTAAAGTACCAGGACGCGATTCGGTTGAGAATCCCCTTTTTTCATGAAATTCTCCAGCGTGGACTCCCGATGCCGACGATGGCAAGTAGCGGGGCATGACCGACCCACGCGCCTTCCTCCGCCATCTCTTCGACACCGCCATCGCCGCCGCCGATCCGATGATCGCGGTGCCAGCGCATTTGCCCGAAAGGCCGAAAGGCAGGGTCGTGGTGATCGGCGCGGGCAAAGCCTCGGCCCGCATGGCCGAGGCGCTGGAGCAGGCTTGGGACGGCCCGCTCTCGGGCTTTGTCATCACCCGCTATGGCTATCAGCGCCCCTGCGCACGCATCGAGATCCACCAATCCGCCCATCCGGTGCCCGATGAGGCGGGGCGCGCGGGCGCCGCGAAGATGCTGGAAACGGTCTCGGACCTGACCGAAGATGATCTGGTGATTGCACTTATCTCCGGTGGCGGCTCCTCACTGATGCCCCTTCCTGCCGAGGGGATCACGCTGGAGGAGAAACAGGAGGTCAATCGCGCGCTCTTGGCTTGCGGCGCCAATATTGGCGAGATGAACGTGGTCCGCAAACACCTCTCAGCCATCAAAGGCGGGCGGCTTGCGGCCGCGTGCCATCCGGCACGCTTGGTG
>JBCDAS010000152.1:0-10054 GCA_039185235.1 Pseudomonadota bacterium | reverse complement strand
TTTCGATGGCACCAGATCTGGCCCTAGCCTGTCTCGGCACCCATGGATAGCTGCGTGAAACCGTCTTCCATTTTGCGATTTGGAGAATGCGATGCGCATCGGATGTCCCACTGAGATCAAAACCCGTGAGTACCGTGTTGGCATGACACCTGCGACCTGTCGCGAGGCGAAGGCCCATGGTCATGATGTGATGATCCAGAGCGGTGCTGGAAATGGGGCTGGCTTTACCGATGACATATATCTGGCCGCGGGTGCCGAGATTGCAGCGACCGCCGAGGAGATCTTTGCCAAGGCCGAGATGATTGTGAAGGTGAAGGAGCCTCAGCCGGGTGAGCGTAAGATGCTGCGTGAGGGGCAGGTTCTCTTTACCTATCTCCACCTCGCGCCCGATCCAGAGCAGACCCATGATCTGCTCGCCTCGGGATGCACGGCAATCGCCTATGAGACGGTCACCGATCCGACTGGCGGCCTGCCGCTGCTCGCACCTATGTCCGAGGTGGCGGGGCGTTTGTCGCCCCAAGTCGGGGCCTGGGCGTTGCAAAAGGCCAATGGCGGACGCGGTGTTCTGTTGGGCGGCGTGCCCGGTGTGGGCCCGGGCGTTGTCACTGTGATCGGCGGCGGGGTCGTTGGCACCCATGCGGCACGGATCGCGGCGGGCATGGGGGCCGATGTGACCGTGCTCGATCGGTCGCTCCCGCGGCTGAAATATCTCGACGATGTTTTTGGCGGCACCTTCAAGACGCGCTACTCCTCGGCCGAGACGACCGAGGAGTTGGTCTTACAATCGGACATGGTCGTCGGTGCGGTGTTGATCCCTGGTGCGGCGGCGCCGAAACTGGTCCGCAGGGAGCAGCTTGCGAGGATGAAGCCGGGCGCCGTGCTGGTGGATGTGGCGATTGACCAGGGCGGGTGTTTTGAGACCTCCGAGGCTACAACTCATGACGACCCGATCTATGAAGTTGATGGTGTGATCCATTACTGTGTCGCCAATATGCCAGGCGCCGTGGCGCGCACTTCAACCATAGCGTTGACCAACGCGACGCTGCCCTTCCTGCTGGCTTTGGCTGACAAAGGATGGGCTGAGGCCTGTCGCGAGGATGCTCATCTGGCGAACGGTCTCAACGTCCATGCGGGTAAGTTGACGTACTATGCTGTGGGAGAGGCTTTGGGCATCGATGTCTACTCGACAAAAGTGATCCTTGGCGCCACATAGGACGCGTGCTCGCTCCCAATCATAGTATTCGGCGCAGTTTCCTGACTGGCGTCCTACAAGCCTTGCCGATGCAGATCGCTACGGTGCCTTTTGGGGTGATCTTTGGCGCGCTTGCGATCGAGGCGGGGCTGTCGCTGGTCGAGACGATGGCGATGACCTCGATCGTGGTGGCGGGTGCGGCGCAGTTGGTGGCGCTGCAGATGCTGGTCGACCAAGCGCCTCTCTGGTTGACTGTGGCGACGGCGGCTTTTGTGAACCTGCGCATGGCGATCTACTCCGCCGCGATCGCGATCTATTGGCGGGAGGCCGGGCCTTGGCCGCGGGTGCTGGCGGCCTGGTTCCTCAATGATCAGAGCTATGCGATTTCGATCCGCCGCTATGCCGAAGTCGAGGAGCCCGAGCGCAACCGCGTGGCGCTGTTCTTTGGCATCGGGACCTGTTGTTTGACCTGTTGGATCATGGCCTGCCTGGCGGGGGCTGCGCTTGGAACGCAGATCCCCGAGGATTGGCCCATTGATTTTGCGGTTCCCTTGGTCTTCGTCGCAATGACAGCGCCTTGGCTGCGGAACTGGCCCAATGTGATCGTGGCACTGACGGCTGGCAGCCTTTCGGTCGCTTTGGCGGATTGGGCGAATGGGGCGGGGATTATCCTGGCCATCTCGGTTGCGATTGTCGTTGGTATGCTGGTCGGGGGGAAGCGCGCGTGAGCTCGAGCGATGTTTGGGTGGTGATCCTTGGGCTTGGGATCGCTTCGGCCCTGATCAGGTACTCGTTTCTGGGGCTCTTGCGTGGACGTACGGTGCCAGACGGGGTGCAACGGGCCCTGGGTCTTGTCCCGGTTGCGGCCTTTCCTGCGATCTTCGCACCATCGCTCTTTCTGAACCCGGAAGGCGGATGGGCTGCGATGAGTTTTCCACTGGCCGCGTTGTTCGCTTTGATCGTGGGGGCTGCGGCCAGATCGATGGTCTTGAGTGTGATCGCAGGTGCTGCGGCCTTGATCGCGCTCGAGACGCTTGGGATATAGACCAAGGCGAGCCAAACGGAATGCACGGGCAAGCCCGTGCATACACCTATTCTGGCGCCCTCTCGGGCGCGTTGGCCCCAGTCGGACTGCTCTCACGTAAATCTGAGCTAAGCGCCTCGCGTCCCTGCCCATGCTTGCATGGGTGGCGGGCTGTGCCCGCCGTAATCCCGTAAGGGATCAGGGACGCTTGCGCGGAAGTTGGGCGGGTCAGGTGCGCAATTGGCCGCCGGTCGCTTTCTCTACCGAAGCGATGACTTTTGCTGACAAGGCCTCGATCTCGGCATCGGTGAGCGTTCCCTCGCTCGGTTGCAGACGCAGGCTGATTGCGATCGACTTCTTGCCCGTTCCCAGCTGTTCCGCGGCCTTCTTGCCCGCAAAGACATCAAAGATGCTGGCCGTCTCGATCAGCTTTTTGTCTGCGCCTCGAGCCGCGCGAAGAAGGCTCTCCGCTTCGATATCGTCATCGACGACGAAGGCAAAATCGCGATCCACCGCTTGATAGTCCGAGCTTGCCAGGGCCGCGCGCGTTCGTGTCTTGGCTTTCGGGAAAGGCGGGTTCTCGAGGAAAATGGTCGCGGCGACGGCCGGGCCTTTCACATCCATTGCCGCAAGCACTTTCGGATGCAGCTCCCCAAAAACGGCAAGCGTGTTTTTGGGACCGAGCTTCAATGCCCCCGAGCGGCCGGGATGAAACCACTCTGGTGCATCGCGCGTGATCATCAACTTCTCGACCGCAACACCCATGGTTAGGAGCATCCGCTCGGCATCGGCTTTCACGGCGTAGAGGCTGACCGGATCGGGCGCGCCGGTCCAGTGACGCGGGCTCGCGGCACCGACACGGAGCAGCGTCGCTTGGAGAACCTGATCGCCAGGTTCTGGACCTTCGAACACGGGGCCAACCTCAAAAAGGCCTACATCTGCGAATCCACGCGCCTGGTTCCGATGGGCAGCCGCCAGCAAACCCGGGAGAAGCGAGGGCCGCATATCCGACATCTCTGACGAGATCGGGTTCTCCAGCTTCAAAAGCGGATCGCCGCCCCCGAACAATTCTGCCTCCGCCGTTGAGACGAACGAGTAGGTCACGCATTCATTCAAGCCCCGGACGGCCAGGAACCGCCGCGTGAAGGCCTCGCGGCGTTGCAGCGGTGTAAGCGTCGGCTCGGTCACCCCATCGCGCAGGCGCGGCAGGGGTTTGGATTGGAGCTTTGTCAGAGAGGCGACCCGGGCGATCTCTTCCACCAGATCCGCCTCGCCATGGACATCGGGGCGCCAGGTTGGGACCCAGACCTCCAGCACATCGCCCGTCCCGGTTGCGGAAAAGCCCAGGGCGGTGAGAATTCGGATCTGTTCCTCGCGGGCGATCTCCATGCCGACCAGGCTCACGACCCGTTTCGTGTCCAGCGGATAGGCGCGCGCCGTATCGGGCACAGCCCCGGCGACGACCATCTCTGACGGCTCACCACCGCAGAGCTCGAGGATCATCTGGGTTGCAAGATCCACGGCCTCGGGTGTGAAAGCAGGATCGACACCGCGCTCAAACCGATACCGGGCGTCAGAGTTGATCTTTAGCCGCCGTCCGGTTGCTGCGATCGTGACCGGGTCCCAATAGGCGCTTTCCAGGAAAACGTCGACGGTTTCCTCGGTGCAGCCAGTCTCGCGACCGCCCATGACGCCTGCAATGCTCTCGGGCCCATGGGCGTCAGAGATCGCCATCATGCCCTCGTCGAACATGTACTCCTTGTCATCAAGCGCAGTGAGCTTGGTGCCGGGTTCCGCCCAATGCACACGCAACGCGCCGCCTTTGACCTTTGCGACATCGAAGACGTGCAGCGGGCGGTTGCGATCAAAGGTGAAAAAGTTGGTGATATCAACAAGCGCCGAAATGGGTCGCAAGCCGATGGCGCGCAACCGGTGTTGCAGCCATGCGGGCGAGGGGCCGTTCTTTACGCCGCGCACCACGCGCCCGGCAAAGAGTGGACAGCCCTTCTCGATCACATCGGGCTCGATCGTCACCGAGATCGGGCAGGGGAAGCTGCCTACGATCGTCTGGGTCGGTTTGATGATCAAAGTGCCGAGGCCTCTTGCCGCCAGATCACGGGCGATGCCCGCGATCCCAAGCGCATCAGGGCGATTGGGTGTGATCGCGATTTCGATCGTTGGATCGTTGAGCCCGGCATAGTCGATATAGCGCATCCCCATCGGTGCATCGCTGGGCAGTTCGATGATGCCATCATGGTCATCCGAGATCATCAGCTCGCGTTCCGAGCACAACATCCCGTTCGACTCGACACCGCGGATCACGCCTGGCTTTAGATCAACGCCTGTGCCTGGCACATGGGTCCCCGGCGCGGCAAACACACCGATCAAGCCCGTCCGCGCATTTGGGGCGCCGCAGACAACCTGCACTTCCTCCGAGGGCTTCTCGGGCCCATTCGGCCAAGCCTCGACCCGGCAAAGGCGCAAGCGGTCGGCATTGGGGTGCTGCACCGCTTCGATCACCCGGCATATGGTAAAGGGGCCGAGCGCGTCCTCTGGGTTCTCAACGCCTTCAACTTCGAGACCCAAATCCGTCAGGGCTTCGGTGATCTCGTCCAGCGTTGCGTCTGTCTCCAGGTGCTCTTTCAGCCAGCTCAGGGTGAATTTCATCGGGTGTCTCTTCGTTGCAGAGGGCGTGCGCGGCCTCCCTTAGCCCATATCGCCGCGGGCGAAAAGGGGCCGGGCGCAGCATCGTTAAGCGAGCTTTCACCATTCCAGTGCAGGGTGCTCACGTTCTGGTTCGGGAGGAGTGATCGTGCGTCAGGTTGAAAGAGAGTGGGTTCGCGTGATGGTAATGGACTGGGTTGCAATGTGCGTTGCAACGGTGCTGATCGGCGCCATGACTTATGGTCTGGTGTCAGATGCCGCGATGAGCGTTGCAGAGAACGGGGTGCTTGAGGCTGAGGCCAGTTTGGCTCTCAAAGCCGATGCAAAGGCGGTGCTCGTCAAGAGTATAGAGCACCAGGAAGAAGTGGTTGTGATCGACAATCTCGATCACCAGGAACATCTGGTTCTGCTTCGAGAGTAATTTGCGTTTGAGTTTCGCGTCAGGCGTGGCCTTGGGTGAGGCCATCGCCTGATCGCCCAAAAATCTGGACTTCCAACCAGTTGCGCAGCTCCACACCGTGGGCTGCGAAATCGATGAGATCTCCTCCGATCTTGTGTTCCTGACAAAGGTCAGTGGCGGCCTCGGGCCCCGCAACAATCGTCTCCAAGTCATCGGCCAGCGCCAGGGCATTGGCGCGCTCGCCTTTCCAGGTAAAATCACGCTTGCGGAAGATGTAGGCAACATCTGTCAGCTTCATCTCCGGGTGATATTGAACACCCCAGAACTGTGTGCCGCCCTCTTCATAGACCATGCCTTGCACAGTCGTATGCGCGTTGGTGGCGGTGATCTCGGCACCCTTTGGGATCCGGGTAACGTCGTCGCGATGCACGCAGAGCACATCAAAGACCGGCATGCGACCCTTGTGGAAGGGATGTGCTTTGCCGGCTTCGGTCAACGCCACATCTCGGGCAAAGCCAAGTTCCAGCCCATGTGGTCCCGCATCGCTCTCCCCCCCCAGAACGACAGCGGCGTTCTGTAGGCCCCAGCAGCAGCCAAGAACGGGTTTGCCCGCGGCGAAGGCTTTCTCATAGAGCTCCCAAAACGGTCGCGCGCGCATGTCTGATGCGCACCAGTCAACACTCGAGCCGGTGACCGCCAAGCCGTCCAGGGCGTCGAAATCGATCTGGTCGAGATCCCAGCCATCATAGTAGGGCAGGGCAATCTCGATCTCGAGCTCTGGCGCGAAATGCTGCAAGACCTTGCCATAGTTCAGGCCATAGGGATCGCGGCCATCGGCTTTGCGGCGCGCATTCAGCGCGGGCGTGTTGCCATCGGCGACCAAGACGCGGGGCATGGGGGCTCCTCTAGAAAACGCTACCTCGGAGACTAGCTTGACACCGCCGCTCTGGGAAGCGGGCTTGCTTCTAGCTCGACACACCGGCATGGAGGCTGGGCATATCCAGCGCGCGGAAGCCGTAATGGCGCAACCATCTGAGATCACTGTCGAAAAAGGCGCGCAGATCCGGGATCCCATACTTCAGCATGGTCAGCCGGTCGAGCCCGATGCCAAAGGCAAATCCCTGCCATTCGCTGGGGTCAATCTTGCAGGCCGCAAGGACTTTTGGGTGCACCATGCCCGAGCCCAGGATCTCCATCCAATCATCGCCCTCGCCGATCTTCAGCACGCCGTCTTTCCACGAGCAGCGGATATCGACCTCTGCCGAGGGTTCGGTGAACGGGAAGTGGGACGCACGGAAGCGCAGTTCCACGCCCTCGACCTCGAAAAAGGCACGGCAAAACTCCTCCAGCACCCATTTCAGGTTCGCCATCGAGATGTCGCGATCGATCGCAAGCCCCTCGATTTGATGGAACATCGGGGTGTGCGTTTGATCGTAATCGCAGCGATAGACCCGGCCTGGTGCGATCACTCTGCAGGGCGCACCATGGGCGGTCATGTGCCGGATCTGAACCGGCGAGGTATGGGTGCGCAGCACGTGGGGTGAACGTGCATCATCCTCGGCCTGGCGCATGAAAAACGTGTCCATCTCGGTCCGCGTCGGATGCTCTGGCGGGATGTTCAGCGCGTCAAAATTGTTCCAATCGCTCTCGATCTGAGGGCCCTCGGCGACCGCAAAACCGAGATCCGCGAAAATGGCGGTCACTTCCTCGGTAACCTGGCTCACCGGATGGATCGTGCCGCGGATCTCGGGCTTGGGAGAGAGGGTGATGTCCTGCCACTCCTGTGCCAGCCGCGCATCTAGGGCGGCATCGGCCAGGGCGGTCTTGCGGGCCTGGATCGCGCCGTTGATCTCGTCTTTCAGAGCGTTCAGCCGGGGGCCCGCCTCTTGACGCTCCTCGGGCGTCATCTTGCCGAGCTCGCGCATTTTCAGGCTGATCTCGCCTTTCTTGCCGAGCGCCGTGACCCGCACGGCCTCGATCGCCGCCTCATCGGCCGCATCTGCCACTTGGGCGAGGTATTTCTCGCGGAGTGCGTCCAGCATGATCTCATGTGCCTTTTGATCCAGGTTCGGCTGGGCTGTTAACATTGGCGGGTGAAAAGTTACACCCCTTACTCAGTCGCGACGCTCTCTTTACAGGTGCGTTGCTCCTGATCGCGTCGCCAGGTTTGCGTGCTGCCAAAGAGTGTAAGCCCGACATAGCCACGCACGGCCAAGCTGTTCTCATCGATTGGCATCACATCCAGCCCATAGCTCTTGCCGTCGCGGGTCGAGTAGATGCTGCCTTGCGCCCACATGCCATCCTCTTGCCGCGTCAGGCCTTCGACCAGCGGAAGCCCGCAGAGGAGCCGCGACTGGCTCTCGGGATCGGGGTTCATGATATCGCGTTTCGGCAGCCCCGCCTCGTTCAGCGGATTTTTCAACCATGCGAGCCGGCCACAGGCTTGCTGGCCGCAGGGCAGGATCTCGATGACGGCCTTCCCGCTTTCAACAACCCAGCGGCCAAAGATCTCCTGCGCATTTACAGGGGAACCTGGCAGCGCTCCGACAAGCCCAGCTGTTGCAATAGCCGTTAGAAACCGCCCCACCAAGTTTCTACCCCTATGTCCGGTCAGCCCATGGCTTCTAATTCGTCGATGAACCGCTCGATCAAGCCGAGCCCGTGATCCCAGAACGCTGGATCCGTTGCATCGAGGCCAAAGGGCGCCAAAAGCTCTTTGTGATGCAAGGTGCCTCCGGCGGAAAGCATGTCGAAATACTTCTCCTGAAAGCCCGGCTCACCCTTCTCGTAGACCGCATAGAGCGCGTTCACCAGCCCATCGCCAAAGGCATAGGCGTAGACGTAGAAAGGCGAGTGGATGAAGTGTGGGATATAGGCCCAGAAGGTCTCATATCCGTCGCCCAGATTGATCGCGGGGCCCAGGCTTTCGGACTGCACCGCCATCCAGATCTCACCCAAGCGGTCCGAGGTCAGCTCGCCATTCTGGCGTTCGGCATGGACCCGGCGCTCGAACTCGTAGAAGGCGATTTGCCGGATGACGGTGTTCAGCATGTCCTCGACCTTGCCCGCGAGCAGCATTTTGCGCTTCACAGGATCGGTTTCGGCGTCGAGCAGACGGCGGAAGGTCAGCATCTCGCCAAAAACACTGGCCGTCTCGGCAAGCGTCAGAGGGGTGGAGGAGAGCAACTCGCCCTGGCCTGCCGCCAAGCGTTGATGCACGCCATGGCCCAACTCATGGGCCAGGGTCATCACATCTCGGGTTTTCCCCAGGTAGTTGAGCATCACATAGGGGTGGACATTGGTCACGGTCGGATGGGCGAACGCCCCAGGGGCCTTGCCCGGTTTGACCGCTGCATCGATCCAGCCCTGGTTGAAGAACGGCTCCGCAAGTTCCGCCATTTTTGGATCGAACTCGGAGTAAGCGCTGAGCACGGTTTCCCGCGCCTCGTCCCATCCGATTACCCGGTCGTCGGTCTCGGGCAGGGGGGCGTTTCGATCCCAATACTCGAGTTTCTCCAACCCCATCCATTGCGCCTTCATTGCGTAATAGCGGTGGCTGAGGCGGGAATGGGAGGCTTGGACCGCCTCGCGCAGGGCATCGACCACTTCAGCCTCGACATCGTTTGAGAGATGGCGACCCGTATCGGGGGACGGCAGACCACGCCAGCGGTCCTCGATGGCCTTCTCTTTGGCCAGGGTGTTTGTGATCAGGGTGAACAGGCGGATGTTCTCTCCCAGTTTTGTGGCAAGCGCCTTTCCACCGATCTCGCGGCGATTGCGATCCGTGTCGGAGAGCATGTTGAGCACGGCTTCAAGCGGCAGGGGCGCATCTTCGCCTTCGATCTCGAAGCTCATATCCGCCATGGTCTCGTCAAAAAGCCTGTTCCAGGCGGCGGCGCCCACGGTTGATTGGTCGTGGAGAAACTTCTCCAACTCATCCGACAGCTGATAGGGCTGCATAGCGCGGAGGCGGCGGAGCCAAGGGGTATAGCGCTGGAGGGCAGGGCTCTCCTCCAACATCGCTTTCAGGCGATCTTCCTCAAGCCGGTTCAGCTCCAGCGTGAAAAAGACCGAGGGCTGCGTGATCTCGGTCAACTGGGCTTGCATGTCGCCCATGAACTTCGCTCGCTCTGGATCCACGGTGTTCTGGTAATAGCGCAGACCCGCATAGGACATGATGCGGCCTAGGATCTGGCTGGTGGCTTCCGTGGCGGCAATTGCTTCTGCCAACCCGTCGCCGGAAAGGTCCGCCAGTTTGCCCTCATATTGCTCGGCAAATTTTTGAATATCCGCCGTAACCTGCGTCAGGTCGTCTGTGAGCTCTTGGCTCTCTGGCCCGGGATAGAGGTCATCGAGGTTCCATTCCGGAAGCTGTCCCAGATCGTCCCCTCCGGTTTCGGAGGCGATATCGAAAAGGCGGTGCGGAACGGGGTTTGGACGGGTCATTCAAGTCTCCTGCTGACTGAGTTGCAGACTTAAGCTGTTTCAGCGGTCAAGCAAGAGAGGATCAGGTGTCTACGCCATCCTCTTGCGGTGTTTCGGGATCACGCGTTGCCGGTGGCGCGTATTCAGGCGCATCGGGGCGGCGGCGGATCAGGATATCGCCGTTCGGCAGAACCTCGGGTTTGGTGTAGTTCTCAAAGCTGTCAATCTCTTCGAGCACGCTGAAATGGTCGATCATCTCCTGCAAGGCGGGCTCGATGGTCTCGCGCAAGCCGCGCAGGATCTCACCGAGCTGTTCGCTCAATGGTTGATCTGGATCGATGTCTTGCGA
>JBCDAS010000151.1:0-10092 GCA_039185235.1 Pseudomonadota bacterium | reverse complement strand
TTCAAAGCCGGATGCCATGTTCGCAATCGCCGGGCGCTTCCAGGTGCTGATCATGTTCGGGTGAACGGCGTCCTTCTTGCCAAGCGCGGCGAGCGTCATCTCTTCCCGGATCGCCTCAAGCGCGACCTTGGCTTTGAACTCGGGCGAGTGGATCTTTCTTTTCCTCACGCCGGATCGTCTCTCTTGTCAGGCGATCCACCTTCACCGCTGATCCGAAATCCTGCGACCAGCTCTGTGGCTTCCGTTCCAAGCCTCCGGTCTCGCGCTTGAGCCGCACCATGTCGTTGACGAACTTGATCGAAACGCACAAACGCAGGGCCGTCTCCCTGTGCGTCTTTCCCTGTTCCAAAAACGCGACGGCCCGTACTCGAAGCTCAACAGGATGCGGCTTGCCCATCTCTGGCCCCTATATCTACCCCAAGGGTAAGTAATCAGAGACTGGCCAACTTGGGAATCCCGAATCCGATCAAGACCGACACGCTCTAGGACAATGAGATGTGCAAGGGCTTCTTTGCCACGCATGACTGCCAACTTCGCGATCGCCGGAAGTTCAACATGAAGGCCGCAGCTCGGTCGGATGCTTCGAGGTCTTCGAGGGCGGATACACCCCCCCCGCCTCGTCGTTCGGCACTGGGCGACAAGGCACCGGTCAACGACCAAAGGAGAGCCGCTGACGGGCTGGAACTCCTAACCCCTTAACCGTCCGCAACACCGGGGGAACTACAACCCGCCCGGTAGAAACGATCATCAACGCATGGCGAGGCCGGTACGATCGGATCCGTACCTACGAGGCCCTGGGAATGCGCCAAACCGCCCTTGAGACATGCTAAAGGCGCCGCAGAGCGCGGCCCTAGCAAAAGGCTGGACAGAGGCGCTGGTTTTCTTAACGGTAAAAACGCTCAGCTAACCTGCGGCATTATGTGCACCATCGCGCCCTCCGGCGTCAAAAGCCTCGTCGAGGTCTTCTCGCACCAAGCGGCGCAGTGACCTGCGGCATGCCGCAGGCCGCGGGTTGACCGCTGGCATACCGGCCGGAGATCTGGATACGGCCTTGCGGGCTTTACTGGCGGTGTCCTAGGACCTGCAAACCTGGCGACTGGCCACTGAACCTCATTTGCTCGACATCTCCACCGGACACCGTTTCGGCGAGGTAGGTGCAGTGCCGGAAGATGCGGTGCAGGGCGAGGCGCATCGATGCCGGGTCAACTGCGTGTGTGTGGACACCGTCCTGATCAAGAGGCACCACTACCACGATGAGACCGACCTCCGCACCCAGCCCGAACACGAAAGCAAGGTACAGGCCATGGTCATTGCAGAGCTGGGATACGCGATCATGCCCGCAAGCCTCGCGATTAACCCCAGGCTTTCGAGCCGGCCGTGGGTGGATCCGCGGACAAGCCCCAGGATCACGGTCGCGACACGCCAAGGGCGATGCCACATGCCGATTGTCGCGCGCTTGGTCAATCTGTGCAAACGAACGGGTTGGGGCATTCGGGCAAGCAGCGGCGCCGAGATTCGCAGACGGTCTCATTGCACCGCTGAAACGCAGGACGCCGCCTTTGCCGGGCGGCTCCGTTCGCAGCGAGAGTTTGGCCACGCCGTCTGAGCCGCAATCAGACGCAAAACCCTAAATCTGCAGCAAAACGCCCTCTTGCTGCTGTACGCATCCCGAGGCTCTCGTACCCAAAAATGCACGCCGACATGCACAGGAAGATCGATATCCCGAATCGACCCACCCACAAACCGTGCCGCAGCTCGTTTGTTTGCGGCTGCCTTCTCGCGGTTGCGTTCGCCGCGACGATCTTGCTGCCCGGACCAGCCTTGGCCCAACTTATGCCATCGACAACGCAAGAGGAGGCGCGTCCGGTATTGCCGGAAAGGCTCAGCGCGGACCTGATAGACGGCGTTCTCGCGACGCTCACCGATGCCGAGATCAGACATCTCCTGCGCGAAGAGCTTGCGCGCCAAGCCGCCGAGCGCGAAGTGGCGACAGCCGATGCCATGCCGACCTTCGAGCAGATCTCCGGTCGTCTTGCCGAGATGGCAACGCGGATCCGGGAGCGGGCCGGACGCTGGGCGGTGTCGCTGTCCAATATTGCAGAACGCGGGCCACGGATCGCCACGCAGCTCGAAAAGGCCCGCGCGGGTATCATCGCTATGCTGATTGCTGCCCTGGCCGTGCTGCTGGCCGGGATCGCAGCCGCGAGCGGGTTGTCTGCGGTGACGCGACGGTGGCGCAACTGGCTCGCAACGCCGGCTGAAGCAAGCTATTGGGACCGCGTGCTGCGTACGATCTTTCTGGGCCTGCTCGCGCTTTTGCCAATTGCCGGCTTCGTGATGGCGACCAAGGCGCTGGTATCGTTGCTGGCCGGGGTGCTCGGGCCGCTGGCAGATTACGCATGGATCTATGAGGCCGGGGTTTCCTATAGCTGGGCCTTCATCGTGGTCACGCGACGCGCTTTTGCGCCGGATGCCCCTGCGATCCGCATCGCCCCGATCGACGATCAGCTGGCCGCCAAGCTGCACGGACTTCTCCGCACCGCGGTGCGGCTTGGTGCGGCCGCCTGGCTGGTTGCTGGGCTGATGTTTCATCTCGGGCTTGGTTTCCCACCGATTATGGTGCTGCGCGGCCTGGCGGGCACGCTCATTGCCGGCCTTCTTTTGTGGGGGCTCTGGAAGAGCACTGCAGAGATCAGGGCCGCGACCAGAAAGGTGTTTTCCGTTGATGCCCAAGAGGGCACAGTCGGCCGGATCGCCGAGGCAGCGGCCCCGGCTCTGCTTGCGCTCTACATCCTTGCGGCCTGGGCCTATTGGCTCGCCCATTGGCTGGAGACAGGCCAAGATCGTCTGGTGGGCCCTGCCGGCACGCTGCTCGTTTACCTCTTGCTGCCGATCGTCGATCGGATGGGGCGCGAAGGGATTGCGTCGATGATCCGTCGGCGCACGCCCATGGCTCAGCGCTTCCGACGCGTTTTCAATGCCGCGTGGCGGACCGTTATCGGTGGCGCGGCCCTGATCATCGTGGCGGCGCTTTGGGGTCTGGATCTGGTCGCGCTGACAATCGGCCCGAACGCCCCGGGATGGGCGAGGACCGCCAGCGATGTCGTGGTTACCCTGCTTCTAGGCTGGCTGATCTGGCGCCTCATCGGCGCGGCCCTTTACGCCGAGAAAAGGATTAGCGACGCCGCTGAGGATGCCGATCCTTCCTCCGTACCCGCGGTATCGCGTCTCGATACGCTTGTGCCGCTGCTTCGCAACACCCTGTTGGCGATACTCGGCGTCGCTGTCACGATGATCATCCTCTCCGCGCTGGGGATTGATATCGCACCGCTGATCGCATCCGCCGGGATTGTCGGAATCGCCGTGGGCTTTGGCGCTCAATCGCTGGTGCGCGATATCTTCTCGGGCGTCTTCTTTCTTTTCGACGATGCCTTCCGGGTGGGCGAGTATATCGAGCTCGACCCCGAAACGCGCGGCGAGGTCGAAGCCATCTCTGTGCGCTCGATGCAGCTGCGCCATCATCGGGGGGCCGTGATCACGATCCCCTATGGCGAGCTGAAGCAAATCATGAACCACAATCGCGACTGGGTGATTTACAAGATGAGCTTCCGCATGGAGCCTGACACAGATCCCCAGCGCTTTAAGAAACTGGTCAAGGAGGTCGCCAAGGAGTTCCTTGAGCACCCCGAACACGGATCCAAATTCCTCGAGCCGCTGAAATCACAGGGGGTCTACTATGTCGACGACGACTCCGCGCTGGTGATGCGGGTCAAGTTCAAATGCAGGCCACGCGCCCAGTTTGTCCTGCGCCGCGAAATTTACCACCGGCTCCGACAGGTTTTCGCCCAGAACGACATGCAGCTCTCCCGACGCAAGGTCGAGGTCGTCGCGGGCGATGCGACCGGCCTCGCCGCGCAAGCGGCCGCAGAAAGCACGCTTCCCCCCAACGCCGCCGCGTCGGTCTGACCGGATCGAGCCCAGGCAGGTTGCACGGGGCGGTGGGCGAATTTTGGAGCCATAAGAAAGCGCGGGGAAACTCACTAAATATCACATAAATAAAACTCAGTTATCTATGTATATTTGAAATCAAAACAATATAGCTTCTATGAAGTACCTCTTTTTTGGAAACCAATTATCAGTATAACTGCTGAATAAATGCCATGTAGGCAGCGTTCAGTGGGGCTGAAACATGAGTACCTCTCAAAAACAAAAACACGCAGATAGTGAAACCGTGGATCGTGACGTCCAAGGTATTTTGGATGCAATAAGTCGTTCCCAAGCGATAATTGAGTTTGAAATTGACGGTACGATAATAAAAGCAAACGAAAACTTTCTAGGCGCTGTCGGATACGAGCTGGACGAAATCGAAGGCCAGCATCACCGTATGTTCTGCGATCCCGAATACGCATCCTCGGATGAGTATCGAGACTTCTGGATGCAGTTTGCCATGGGCAAATACGCGGCGGGTGAGTTCAGGCGTTTGCGCAAAGACGGTCGCTCGATCTGGATCAGCGCCACCTATAATCCGATCTACGGGGCCGACGGTAAGCCGTTCAAGGTGATGAAATTCGCAACCGACATCACGGCTGAAAAGGCGCGTACGGCAGAGCAGGACAGCAAAATCGCCGCTCTGAGCCGCGCGCAGGCCATAATCGAATTCGAGTCTAACGGCACCATCTTGACGGCAAACGAGAACTTTCTAAGCGCGATGGGATACGCGCTGGACGAGATTGCGGGCAAGCATCACCGGATGTTTTGCGATCAAGACTACGCCAAAACCGAGGAATACGCGGCCTTCTGGGCCAAACTGGCCAAGGGCGAGTTCGCGGCAGGCGAGTTCAAGCGCTTCGACAAGAGCGGTCGCGAGGTCTGGATCAACGCGACCTACAACCCGATTTTCGATGCCAGCGGGAAGCCTTTCAAAGTCGTGAAATTCGCCTCCGACGTTACGGCCCAAAGGGCCCGCACTGCAGAGCAAGACGGCAAGATGACTGCCATCGACCGCGCACAGGCGATGATCGAATTCGAACTCGACGGCACGATCCTAACGGCTAACGAGAACTTTCTCGGCGCTGTTGGCTATGCGCTGTCCGAAATCAAAGGCAAACATCACCGCATGTTCTGCGACCCGCACTATGCGAGTTCTCCGGAGTACACCAGATTCTGGCAAGATCTCGCTGCAGGCGAATTCGCGTCCGGCGAATACAAGCGCTTTGCAAAAGACGGCAGCGAGATTTGGATCAATGCGAGCTACAACCCCATTTTCGATGCTGACGGAAAACCCTTCAAGGTCGTAAAACTCGCATCCGATGTTACCGAGCAGGTCAAGCTGCGCCAAACCGCCCAAACCCTGTCGCTGGTGGCCAACGAGACGGACAACGCGGTGATCATCACCGACGCGCAGGGCCGGGTCGAGTATGTCAACCCGGGCTTCGTTAAGCTGACAGGCTATCAGCTGGAGGAGGTGGCTGGCAAAAAACCCGGCCACCTGCTCCAGGGCAAGCTTACCGACAAGGCCGCAATCGCGCGCATCCGCAAGAAACTGGATGCCAGAGAGCCCTTCCTCGACGAGATCTTGAACTACACCAAAAACGGCGAGGCCTACTGGATCTCGCTTGTTGTGAACCCGATCTTCAATGCAAAGGGCGGGCTAGAGCGGTTCGTTGCGATCCAAGCCAACATCACGGAAGGCAAGCGCGAGCAAAGGGACTTCAACTGCAAGCTCGACGCCATCTCACGCGCCACCGCAATCATCGAATTCGAACCCGACGGGACGATCATTACGGCCAACGAGAATTTCTGCGCAGCGACCGGATATGCGCTGAGCGAGATCAAGGGCCGACATCATCGGATGTTCTGCGATCCGGAATACACCCGGACGGACGCTTATGCGCAGCTTTGGGAGAACCTGCGCGCAGGCCTTTACGATGCGGGCAAATACAAGCGGTTCGACAAGGCCGGAAACGAGCTGTGGTTGCGCGCCTCCTACAGCCCGATCTTCGATGAGGAAAACAAGGTCATCAAGGTCGTCAAATTCGCCGACAGCATCACCGCCCAGGTAAAACTGGAGCAGGAGGTGACCAAGATCGCAACCGACTTTGCGGCCAAGTCGCAAGATATCTCCGAGCGGGCTAAATCGGTGGCCGGCGGCGCGCAAACGCTCGGCTGCACGACCGAGGAAATCAGCGCCTCGATCGAAGAGCTCAGCGCCTCCATCGACTCCATTGCGCAAAATAGCCGGAACTCCGACGGAATCGCGCAAAAAACCAAGGACGAAGCCGATATCGGCTCGCAGGCGATCGAACGCTCTATCGAATCGATGGACCTGATCAACGCTTCGTCCGAGGAGATCAGCGAAATCGTCAAGGTGATCAGCGAGATTGCCAACCAGACCAACCTTCTGGCTTTTAACGCCGCGATCGAGGCGGCGCGCGCCGGGGAACACGGGTTGGGCTTTTCTGTGGTGGCCGATGAGGTGCGCAAGTTGGCCGAGCGCTCTTCGCAGGCGACAAAGGAAATCAGCAAACTGATCAACGAGACGGTCAAGCGCGTCGCCCAGGGCAGCGAAGTGTCGCGCGAAGCCGGCGCCGCCTTCAAGAAAATCCTCAACGGAATCAACGACACTACCGACTCCATCAATGAAATCTCGGTCGCCGCAAGCCAACAGCAAACCGCGGCGCGCGACGTGACCGAGGCCGTCCAAAGCATCGTAAACGCCGCCGAGCAATCGGTGATCGCCTCCGACGCCATCGCCGCGTCAACCGACGAGCTGAGCGCCGGCGCCGAGAAGCTGACGTCTGAAATCGCCAAGCTGACCAGTTGATCGAGCGGGCTTTTTTGGAACGGGAGGCGGTGATGCAAACAACGGGTGTCGACATCAATCTCAGCGATGGTGACTTTTTCAAGCTCCGTAAGATCATTCATGACAGCACGGGGATCACGATCGGGGACGAGCGCAAATCGATGCTGGTAAGCCGGTTGCGCTCGCGTTTGCGCGAAACCGAGGAGCCAAGCTTCAAATCCTACATCTCGCGGGTCTCTTCAGACCGCAACGAGCTACAGCAGCTGATAAACCGGGTCACAACGAACGAGACCTATTGCTATCGCACACCGCGGGTCTGGTCATACTTTCGCGAGACATTCCTGCCAACGCTGCGCGCAGAGCGGCTGAAGGGTCCCATGCGGGTCTGGTCGGGCGCCGCTTCGACAGGCGAAGAGGGGCACACGATCGGCGTCGTGCTGGAGCATGTCCGGCAGACAAGACCGGGGTTCGACTACCGCGTCCTGGGCACCGATGTGTCCTCACGCGTGCTTGAGATCGCCGATGAGGGGCTTTACCGCGGCAAGTCGATCAACAGGTTTCAAAAGGAAGATCCCGAACTTTTCGGCGCGCATATGAAAGGCAACGACGTCGACGGCTATCGCGTGGCAGCCGAAATTAAGAAGCGGCTTAAATTCAAGCGCCACAATCTACTGGACCCCCTGAGCACAGAGGGACCATTTCATACGGTCTTTTTAAGAAACGTGCTAATTTACTTTACTCAGGAAGACCAAGAGAAGATCTTATCGAATGTGCATGACAGGATGTGTTCGGATTCGATCCTAATCATCGGTGAAAGCGAGACGCTTAAGGGCATGAGGACGCGCTTCGAGCCCGTCGCACCCATGATCTATCAGCCCCTTCCCAAGGGCGGCGGGTAACCGGCGTGGAACGGTCCGAGAAGATCCATGTGCAGATCGGCCAGGTCAAAACCGGCCGGGAGGGCCAGTCGTTGAACGCGATCCTGGGCTCATGCGTGGGCATTGGATTTCTGCATCGCGACAGGCGGATCTTCGGGCTCGCCCATTGCCTGCTGGCGCAATCGGGTACGCGCGCGCCAAGCAAGTCCGATTTGGGGGGGCGGCATGTCGATCAGGCGATCCGCTCGCTTGAGGCGCTCATGAAGATCTCGGACGAAGAGCGGCGCCGGGTGCGCGTCTTTCTGTGCGGCGGGGCGAATATGTCGCTTCCGCCCGACACGGATCCGAAGCGATTGGTTGGAACCACCAATGCCGAGTTCGCGCGAAAAGCGATTCGCGAGGCCGGGTTCCGGCTATCGCATCACGACCTCGGCGGCATGCTGGGGCGACAAGTAACCATCGATTGCACGAGCGGTGAGTACGCAATCACCGAAATTCCGCGATTGGGAATGTAGAGATGTCAGCAGACGCACCCGGAGCGGTCAAGGAGACCTCCGACCCCGTCGGTTCGCAGGCGGAACCCGCGCCTTCGCGCAAAGGGACCGAACAGCCTCCGATGCTAGGCCGCGCAAACGCGCTTGAGCCGGTTGGGCGTTTGGCCGGGCTCTACGGGTCTTTTTGGATCGATGAAACGGAGTTCGCCCTAGGCGCAAACTCTATTCAGGAGGTGGTCAACGAGCCTCAAGAGATATCGGCGCTTCCATTGTCGCCAGAGTATCTCATCGGCCTCTTCAATCTGCGCGGCACCATCATTCCCATCGTCGACTTGCGTGTCTTCTTGAGCTACCCGGCTTTTTCCAAAACGGAACCACGCAAGGTCGCCATCGTTCAAAATGGTGGTCTGGCGATCGGGCTTTTGTTTGATTCCACCGGTGAGGTTCTAAGCGGCAAGGATGCGGCGAGGACCGATTTCAAGAAAAGCCAACTCGACCGAAAAGAAGTCATCATCGAAGGGGTGCTGAAGTTCAACGATGGCAAAAGGCTCGTTCAACTGCTCGATCCATACGAGATCTTAAACATCGACAGCGTCCCGCGTGCCCCCTCCGCCCAAACCGATACACCAAGCTGGAACGCACGTGGCAGCCGTCTGAACTGCCTTTCGTTTCAGCTCGGTCACACCACTTTCGCACTTGATCTGCGCTTTGTTCAAGAAGTGACCGAGATGCTAGAGGTCGAACGGGCGCTTTTTTCCCATGGGGTGGTGCTTGGAACCGCAAACCTCCGAGGAATTACGCTACCAATTATCGACTTCCGCGGCTATGTTGGAAAAGAGAGAAACGATAGCCTCGATCTAAAGAGGCTTGGTAATCGTAAGATTATCATCATGGACACCGGTAACGGTCTGATCGGTTTCATGGTCTTCTCCATCGATAGCATCGTCCCCTATTACGAGAGCGACCTTTTGCCTTTTGCCAAGATCGCCTTGCCAAGATCTGACATTATCTCGGGCTGTTTGGCCCATGACGAACATGGCCTCGTTCTTTTGCTTGATCCCCAAAAGCTGTTGAGCGACCCAGACTTCCTCAAAGTGGCCTCGGCTTGCAAGGAAGTGCATGACGACAAAACCGACAAACCCAAGGGCAGTGGGAAAGAGCGGCACTTGCGCCAGCGGCGGACCTTCATTCTGTTCAGCGTCGAGGCACCCTTCGCCCTCGACATTTCCTTTGCCAGCGAGGTCATCAACCGGCCCGCAAACATCTTGGCGCCGCCCTATAAGTTAAACTTCGTCGAGGGTGTCATAAATTTACGTGGAGAGCTCATCACATTGATCAATCCGCGTCTCTTGTATGGCCTTCCGGCTAAGGAAACGGACGATCAGAAGATCTTAATATTCGCTGTTGAGAGTCAGAAATATGCAATAATTGTCGACTCAATTGATGAAATCGTTATGACCACCGAAAGCCATGTGCTGAATACGCCAAATATAGAGCTCGGCTCTGCCTCGCAGGCGATTTCAAAGGATCTCGACGGTTGTTTGAGCTTACCGTGGCGCAAATCGGGAGGCGATACGGTGATGATCCTGAATGTCGAGTCGCTGGTCAAAAGCTGCTTGAGAGAAACCCAGTCCACTGCAGAAAAATCGACGCCCGCACCGACCGGATCCGATCAAGGCGCGCTGGCCGGTATCGGCGGGTAACCGCGCCCCGCCACATTTCGTGGCGGACGTGGCGAAGACACGCATTTTGGCGGTTCGGGAGACGAAAAGATCGTTGACCTGATCCCCGTTTCCTCCTCCAGTTTGAGGTAGAGTTCGTCCCGACGAAGGAGACGAACAATGAAACGTTCACGGTTCAGCGACGAGCAGATCATTGCGGTGCTGAAGCAGCATGAGAGCGGCGTTCCCACCGCCGA
>JBCDAS010000150.1:0-10099 GCA_039185235.1 Pseudomonadota bacterium | reverse complement strand
TTTGTTGACCCATGATCCCGTCGAGGGGCTGAAGATCCATGACGAATGCGATCAGCGGTTCAAAGAGGTGCTTGATGATTTGGGTTTCGAGTTGGGCAAGGTCTCGGAAACCCCCGCCGAAATAGGCGCTTTGGCCAAGAAAGTGATGACCGAGGCCCGCATTCCGATGGCGATCATGTTCGACTACGCCTCGGTCATGCTCCGGCGCAGTGACCAAGAGCTGGATAAGCTTTATGTGATGCTCGACAAACTGGCGCGCGCGCCCGCTCTCTCCCGCCCTGAGCAGGATTGGGAGTGTCCACCGCGCAATCCCGTTATCTGGGTCCTGGATCGGTTGGGCGACATGCCGGAGTGGTTCACCACCCGAAACCCGAGCCTGCGCGACATTGCAGTGGGCAATCCTGACCTGAGCGATCGCGTCAGCTTCATGACCTTTTTGGCCAGCGGGCTGCATGACTTCGATGACCTGTCCTATGACAAGCAGAGCAAGTTCATTGAGCAATTCGCAGTGAGTTGCGAGGGCATGGCGCTGATGGACATGCTCTCGATTGTTGATCTTGCCCGGGCCGAGCAAATCGGCCTCGCGGATCTACCGGAAGCGCTGCGCCACTATATTCTAGGGACGAACCGCAACCCTTGGACCTCCACCATGATGCGTCAGCGGGTCACAGACTCGCGGGAGGTTTTGGAGCGCCGGGTCAAAGGACAGCCGCGTGCGATCGAACGGACTTATGACATTCTGGTGCGCTCGATCATGGGCCTGTCTGGCGCCCAGGCGATCAATCGCGGCACGCAGCCGAGAGGTATTCTGTTCTTCGTCGGCCCCTCAGGTGTTGGAAAGACCGAGCTCGCCAAATCCGTCGCCGAAGTGATGTTTGGCGATGAGACGGCGATGAGACGGTTCGACATGTCGGAGTTTATGAACGAAGAAGCGATTGGCAGGATGATCGGCCCGCCTGCGGGTGCGCCTGGGCACGAGAATGGGGGAGAGCTTGTCAATGCTGTGCGCGCCCGACCTTTTGGCGTCTTCCTCTTCGATGAGATTGAGAAGGCCCATCCAAGGATCTTGGACATGTTTCTGCAGGTCCTTGATGACGGTCGCCTTTCGGACAGCAGGGGGGAGACCGGCTACTTCTCCGAAGCGCTCATCATCTTCACCTCGAATGTGGGTGTCGTAGGAGGGGACCGGTCAGCGAATTCGGGTCAAACGGTTCTGCCATCTGATACGGATGCCCAGTTGGAAGAGAAGCTGACCCGAGCGGTCAGTGATCACTTCCGCTACGAGCTAAAGCGGCCAGAACTGATGAACCGTCTGGGCCAGAACATCGTGCCCTTCCAATTCATCAGTACCCGCAGCTCTGGTGTGATTTTCGACGCAGTCGTCTCGCGCGTGATCGAGGCAGTCCGCGAAGAGCACGGGGTCGAGATCATCATCACCCCAGCAGCCAAGGAAGAACTCGAAGCGGCCTGTACCTTTGAACTTCTCGATGGCGGCCGTGGCATCGGCAACCGGATCGAGAGCAATCTGATCAACCCGCTGTCGCGGCTGTTGTTCTCGAAGAAACATGTCGAAACGCTGACAATCACAGGCGTCGAGGTTCAAGAGGCTGCCGAGACCCGACTGATATACAAGTAAGCCCCGCATCGCGCAGTCATTGCCAAGCCGGAACAGCCGCCCCTATAACCCGGGCAGTCAGTATATGAGGGTAGGGCTATGAAGGACAGCAGCGAAGACCAGCCCAAAGCGACATCGCAGGACGCTCAGAAAGATCTTGGCGCGTTGCGCAAGATCACCTGGATCGCGATTTCCGCAGCGGTGGTGATTTTCATCTATTTCGTGATCGCCGATCGGATGACGCCCTTTACCAGCGATGCCCGGGTCCAGGCCTTCATCCTGCGCATGGCGCCAGAGATCAACGGCCAGGTCCAGCGGATCGGCGTTGCGGATAATGCTATTGTGAAAGAGGGCGAGCTCTTGTTCGAGATCGACCCGACGCCGTTTCAGATTGCCGTCGACAATGCTCAAGCGGCGCTGGAATTGGCGGGCCAAAGCATAGGTGCGTCGACCGCCGCGGTCTCGGTCGCGCAGGCCAAGGTTGATGAGGCCCGGGCGGCCGAGGCGAATATCAAAGCCCAAAGCAACCGGGTGCTGGACCTGGTGCAGCGCGGGATCTACGCCAAGGCGCGCGAAGACGAAGCGATCGCCGCGATCGAGGAAGGCCGGGCTGCGGTTGAAAGCGCCGAGGCCGATCTGCAGCGCGCGAAGGAGGAGTTAGGTCCTGCGGGGCAGAACAATCCTCAGATCCAGCAGGCGACGGCTTCTTTGCAGAAGGCCCAGTTCGATCTCTCCCGCACCCTCGTCTCAGCGCCCAGCAATGGGGTTGTGACCAACTTGCAATTGGCCTCGGGTCAGACAGTCGTCGCAGGCCAGTCGGCGATGACCTTTATCAGCGTCGAGGATGTTTGGCTGCTTGCCTCCTACCGCGAAAACTCGATGAGTGTGATCCAAAGCGGCCATGAGGCGGAGGTCGTGCTCGACACCCTGCCCGGCCGGATCTTCACGGCGCGCGTGCAGAGCCTGGGATGGGGAATTGCGAGCGGCAGTGCCGACCCCGCGACGGGCCTTCCAAAGTCCGGCCAGGACACGGGTTGGCTGACGGATCCCGAGCGGTTCCCAGTGCAACTGGTCTTTGACCAAGGCCAGAACATGAAGGGCGCGCGCTATGGATCGAAAGCGGTGGTGGTGGTCTACTCCGACCCAAATTTCATCATGCGCGCGATTGCCTGGTTTCGGATCCGGCTGATCTCGATACTGACTTATGTCTCCTGAGACCCTGTTTCAGGCGCGGCGGAACTATGGGCTGCGGCTGGCTGCGGCAGTCACAATTGGGCTGACGATGGAGGTCGGACGCGGTGTCATTCTGCCTCCATTGGCAGCGGTGATCGCGCTGCAACTTCTGGCGATGCCGGGCCCGGCGCCAAAGGCGAAAACCGTGATCGGCTTGCTGGTGATCATGGCGGGCGCCTCGATGCTCGCCTATTTGGTCGCGGTGGCAACGGTTGATTACTGGGTGCTTTATGCGATTGGTGTGGGGCTGCTCTATCTTTGGAGCTTCTTTCTCGCCGTTCGTCCAAAGACCGCACCGATGGGCGCGATGGCTTTGACCATGGTCATCGTTGTCACCGCGCTATCGGCGGCATCGACCGGGGTCGCGATCCTTCTGGTTTGGGAGCTTCTGACCTCGGTCGTTGTCGGCATCTTTTTGGTCTTCTTCGTCCACGCTATCTTCCCGCATCACGGACCTGCAGCGGCAGCCCAGGTTCCGCAGTGGCAATCGGTCGAGGTCGCCAGTCTGCGGGCGATTTTGGCAACGGTAATCATCCTGCCCTTGCATCTCTACCTCACAAGCAGCGGGGTCGCTGCGATGGTGATCCTGATCACCGTGGCCACGATGTTGCGGCAACCGGGACTGGCCGACTCGACCCGCTACGGCACCAATTACGCGATTGGCAATCTGATCGGAGGGTTGCTGGCGGCCTTTGCCATCACACTGGTCTTCGCGCGCGAGGAGTTTTTGGTCTTTGTCGCAGTCGTGCTGGCGGCATCACTTTTCATGTCGCGGCGATTGGAGCAGGCCAAGAGCCATGCGCAAGTGCTCTTTCCCGGATATGTCGCCTTTGCTTTGCTCTTTGGGCTGGTCTTCTCACCGCTCACCCAAGGCCAAGAGGTCAACTACGTCCAGCGCGTGGCACAGATCGTCGCTGCAGCTGTTTATGCCCTGGCGGCGATCTCGATCGCGATCCCGGTCGCGAAACGCTGGTTTGGCCGGATCCAGCGGCGCAAGTCAGCCCTCAATCCTTGATCGCGTTGACGATCCGGCCGATCAGGATCGCGATGTAGAGCGTTCCAAAGGCGGCCTGGATGCCCGCGATCAGCCTGGGGAATGAGCCCACGGGTAAGATATCGCCATAGCCAAGCGTAGTCATAGTCACGAGGCTGAAATAGAGCAGATCGCTGCGCTTGGTTCCGCCTTCGGGAAAGCTGAAGGAGCCTGGCGCCCAAAGCTCGATCGCGACATAGAGTTGGGCCCACATGAGCGCGATCAGGAAATAGCCAAAGATCGCCCCGTAAAGCGTATCGATCCCCGTAAACCTTTTGCTGAAAAGCGCCTTGAGGGTGCACCACCCGTTCAGCCCGGTGAGCAGGATCGTCGCCATCACCCCCAGCATCGCTGTGTGATTGTCGCCATCGCTGAAGACCCCTTGGACAAAGTAGATCACCAACCAGGTCGCCGTCAGCCCCATCCCAATTGCGCCGATCCGATCATCGGGCACCGAGACCCGGAACGCCCCAATCAGGATCGCGCCAGCCGCAATGACCGCGAAGGTCTGACCAAACTCCGAGCGGTCGAGAAAGGGCTGCGTCAGGAACAGCCCCAGCAACAAGGCCAGCAACAAGCCAAAGCGCCAGCGGTCGATCAGTTGAAGCGGGCCCGTCATCGGTGGTTACGCGCCAGGGGCTGAGGCGTCCTCTTTGGTTTGGCTCTCTTGATCCATGCTTCGGATCCAGATCAGGACCATCTCGTAGAAGACCGCCAGAATGACCGGCCCGATGAAAAGACCAAGCAGACCGGATGACAGTGTCCCGCCGATCACGCCCATAAAGATCACAATCATCGGGGTCGTCAGCCCTCGCGCCATCAAGACCGGTTTGAGGACGTTGTCCGACAGCATCACCGGGATCATCCAGGCGGTGAACAAGAGCGCGCCGGTCGTGCTCATATCGCTCCAGGCGTAGATGATGCTGGGGATAATCACCAGGGCGGGGACCTGCACAATGGTGGATGCGATCACAATGGCCGAGAGGATACCGGCAAGCGGGAAACCGGCCACGAAATATCCGATCGAAGCCGCTCCCCCTTGGATGATCGCGATACCGATCACCCCGCGCGAGACATTGCGAATGGTTGCCCCTGCCATCGAGACAAACTCTGCGCCTCGGGTCTTTGCGACCCGGTTCGCAATGATGTTTGTGCCCTGCTGCAAAGGCTGTGAGTAGACCAGGAACACGGCTGCAAAAACCACTGAGAGTGCGAATTGCAGCACGCCCGAGAGAAGCGAGGTGCCCAGGCCAATTGCCGAGCTTGCCATCGACTTCAATTGCGGCGCGAAGTCGGTCAAAACCTTCTCGAGGTTCTCATGCGCATCGCTCCAAATCCCATAGACTTGATTGCCGATGAGCGGCCATTCTGCGACCGAGGCATCAGGCGGTGGGATCGAGAACTCATCATTGGTGATCTTGGTCGAGATCACACTGACCGAGTCGATTATCGACTGTACGATCAGAAAGGTCGGCACCAGGAGCAGCAACAGGAAGATCACCGCGATCGCTGTTCCTGCCCAGCCCGTGTGCCCGCCAAACCACTCAGACAGCTTTTGATAGACCGGGAAGATCCCGACGCTCAGGATCACAGACCAAAGCAGGATGGAGACAAAGGGAGAGATCAGGTCAAGCGCCAGATACCCAATTAGAGTGACCACAGCGAGTGAGACGTAAATATCGACCGAGCGGCGAATGATCACCTTGTCATCATCAGGCGTTGTCACGTCGAAATCCCCCAGAACAACCGCAAGTTACTCCGCCGCCTTCTAGGCGACCGGATTTGGCCTGTCCATCTTGAATGCAGCAGCTCAGCCGGGGACGATTGTTTGATCCAGCTTGTGATCAACCGTCTCGACCGTTCGGTCGATCTCGGCATGGGGCATCTCCAGTTGATGCGAGATCAGTTTGACCAACAGATCAACGCGCTCGATGAAGGGCGCTCCCGCCGCGACAGCCCGGGCTGCTGACGAGGGCTTCAACAGGCTTTCTGCTGCTTTGGCATATTTGGCGAACGGCACTTGATCCGCCGGATCTGCGCCTAGTTTCTGCGCCATCGCGTCGACATGGCCATAGATCGAGGCCGAGAGATCCAGATCCCCATGCACCGCATCGCGGATCGCTTGGGGCTCGTGCATCGTGATGCAGCGGTAATTTCCTGTCAGAAGCATCGACCATTTCGCCAGGGGCACAAAGAGCGAGTCATAGACGCGCAGCTTCACCGGCACATCCTTGTCCTCCAGCGTTACTGCCGCGATATCGGCCTCCAACTCCCGCAGGATCTCGTTATGCGCGTCACTCTCAAAGGTCGCCGCTTTGAAGTTCGTCGGCAGGCCGACATGGAGCACATTGGCCGCCTCCTCCGGCGGGCGGAACGCCTGTGGGTCGGGCGAGCAAAGCGAGATGCGCCCTGGCTCAAACCGCTCCCAGACTTGGGCATTGGTGAAGGCTTCTTCCAGATCCATCGCCGCCAGGCCCGGGATGCGCTTGAGATAGGGCAGCGGCGGCATGTTCATGATCGAGAGACAAGGCAGCCCCGCCTCGGCGATCTTGATCATGAGGACGCGGATTGTGTGGTTGGTGTATTGCGGCTCCTGCATGGCGAGGCAGACCATGTCATAGCGCTCAAGCTCCACATCCTCTGGCGCGGCGGCATCTACTTTGCCCGGCAGATCGCGAGAGAAGATCGCGCGGTGCATCGCTTCATCTCGAAGCTTGATGCGCACCTCGGTCCCATCGCGGTTGATCAGATCCGCGGTTTTGTGGCGGCAGACCAGGGTCACGTTATGCCCGGCCATCATCAGCTTGGTCCCAAGCAGAGAGCCGTACGATGCCCCGAGGATCAGAATATTGCGCGCCATTTGCTCTCTCCCAAAGATTGTTGCGCAGCATTTAGAGCGCCCAAACTCCTTTGGCGAGACCAAAAGCGACAGGCGCGTGGAAAAAACGCTGGGTTATCGATGTTGCGCAGGCTCTAGAAATACCCGACCGAGGCCGCATCACCACTTGAGGCGACCAACCAGTCGAACAAGTGCTGGGCATAGGATTGGAAGCAGACGATCTCCCACGCCTCATCGCCCGTGCGCCAGATCCCAACTGCGATCTCGGCAAAATGGGTGCGCCGCGCGGTGCCGATTGGAAACGCTTTGTCCGAGAGGTCGAGCGGCGCACCTTTGGCCATCAACTCTTGCGCGCCTCGCCCGGTGACCAGGATCACCGCGCGCGTGTCGGAGACGTCGACGGCCATATGATGTTCGCCCGCCAAAGCCTGGCCAAGCGCCGCCGCCTTGGCGGGTGCGTTGGCATAGGGACAGAAGAGCAGCAGCTCATCAGGGGACATCCAAACCGCTTTCTGATCGCCATTGAATGCGGCAGTCAGGGTTGCGGGCACGGCGGCGCCAAAACCTTCTTTTACGGCCGCGATCAGCGCTGGTGAGGACAAGTCGCCACGCAGAGTGATCATGCCCGTTGGACCCTGCTCCTCGATGGTGACAGTAAGACCTTCGGAGGCCGTCGCACCGGCCAGGACGGTTTGCGGTTCAGACATTCTGACGGGCTCCTTCCTTGTCGAGGAAGACGGGATCACAGATCGTGGCGCGCATGACCTTGTCGCCCTCCAGCGGGAAGGTCAGCGTCTCGCCCATGCGCTCGGAGCCGCGCTCAATCAGCGCCATGGCGATCGAGTGGCCTAGCGTCGGCGAGAAATAGGTCGAGGTCACATGACCGATGGTCTTCATCGGAGTAGCGGTGATCGCATCGACCGCATGGGCGCCGTCGGGGAGGACTTCCTTGGGGTCCTCGGTCATCAGGCCGACCAGCTGCTTGCGATCCGTGCGCACCAGATCCGGGCGTCGCTGGGCGCGTTTGCCGAGGAAGTCTTCCTTCTTCTTCGACACCGCCCAGTGGAGGCCAAGATCCTGCGGCGTCACGGTGCCGTCGGTCTCGTCGCCGATCATGATGAAGCCTTTCTCGGCCCGCATGACGTGGAGCGCCTCGGTGCCGTAGGGCATAATGCCGTGCGCTTCACCCGCCTCGAGGAGCGCGTTCCAGAGCGCCATGCCGTAATTGGCCGGAGTTGCGATCTCGTAGGAGAGCTCGCCCGAGAACGAGATCCGGTAGAGCCGGACCGGGCAGCCCGCGATCTCGGTCTCGATATAGCTCATGAAGGGCAGTGCCTCGGCCGAGATGTCGGCGCTGGTGCCAGCGGCCTCCAGCACCTTGCGGGCATTCGGTCCCGCGACGGCCACTTGCGCCCATTGGTCCGTCACGTTGGTCACATAGACCTTCATGTCCCACCATTCGGTCTGGAGCCACTCCTCCAGATGGGCATGCACCCGGTCGGCCCCACCTGAGGTGGTGTGGAGCAGGTACTCGTCCTCGCCGGTCTTCACCACGACCCCATCATCGAACAGAAAGCCGTTCTCGGTGCACATCAGACCATAGCGGCAGCGCCCGAGTTTCAGGCTCGACATCATGTTGGTGTAGATCAGGTCGAGGAACTTGCCTGCATCCGGGCCTTTGACCGCGATCTTGCCCAGGGTGGAGGCGTCGAGCAGGCCGACCTTTTCGCGCGCGTTCTTGATCTCGCGGGTGACCGCGGCGTGGCGGTTCTCGCCCGCGCGGCGGAAGCAGAACGGGCGGTACCAGTCGCCGACCGGCTCGAAGTCACCGCCATTGGCCTCGTGCCAGCCATGCATGCGCGTCTTGCGGATCGCCTTGAACAGCGGACCGGCGTTGCGCCCGGTGATCGCACCCATGGAGATCGGCGTGTAAGGCGGGCGGAAAGTGGTGGTGCCAACCTCGGGGATACGCTTGCCCAATTCATCAGCCAAAAGCGCGAGGCCGTTGATATTGGATGTTTTTCCCTGATCGGTTGCCATGCCAAGCGTGGTGTAGCGCTTGGTGTGTTCGACGCTCTCATACCCCTCCTGCGCGGCGAGGCGGACATCGGCGGCGGTCACGTCGTTTTGAAAGTCGACCCAGTGCTTGTTGCCGTGGATGTATTTCCCCTTTGAAGGCGTGAACCAGTGCGCTTCCATGGGTGCTTCTTCGACAGCTTCAGCCGTGGATTGGACGAGGTCAGGAGTGAACCCCGCAGCGTGGGCGGCGTCGGCCCCTGCCCCGATGGCGTCGGCCAGGCAGAGATCGGTGCGAAGCTCTCCATTCGAGGCGCCGGCGCAACGGGTGTTGATCTGACCCTCCGGGCCGAGCGGGGCGGCGCGTTCCGGCGCCGGGCGGAACATCGCGTTCGGCTCGTCCCAGCGCAGCTTTCCGCCGCAATGGGAATAGAGGTGGACAATCGGCGACCAGCCGCCGGACATGGCGACGAAATCGCAATAGATCGTCTCCATAGCACCGGTCATGCGGCCGGAGCCGGAGAGGCGGCCGACTTGCACGCCCTGGACTTCGGTCTTGCCCTTGACCGAGGCGATGCCGGTGCGGGTGCTAACCCGGATGCCACGTTCCTTGACCAGGGTGGGCAGAGGACCATCGGCCTCACGGCGGGTATCGAGGACGGCCTGGACCTTGATCCCCGCATCGTCGAGTGCCAGCGCCGTGCGATAGGCGTCATCGTTGTTGGCGGCGATCACCGCACTCTCGCCCAGACGCACACCATAGAGGGTGACATAGTCGCGGACCGCAGAGGCGAGCATCACGCCCGGCACATCGTTCAGCGCAAAGGTCAGGGGCCGCTCGATCGCGCCGGAGGCGGCGACGATCTGCTTCGCCCGAACCCGCCAGAGCCGGTGGCGCGGCGCGCCGGGCTTTGGCGCATGATCCGAGACGCGCTCATAGAGCATCGCGTAGCCGTGATCATACATGCCCGCACCCATACAGCGCAGGCGGGTCTTGACGTTGGGCATGGCTTCGAGCTCGGCCATCTCACGGGCCACCCAGTCGGGGCCGGAGAGGCCGTCGATGGTCACGCCGTCGACCAGGGCGCGACCGCCCCAGGCAGCCGTTTGCTCGACCAGCAGCACTTGCGCGCCCGAGCTTGCCGCAGCCTTCGCCGCCGCAATCCCGGACATCCCGCCACCGACGATTAGGACATCAGTATGGACATGGAAATGCTCATAAGTGTCCTCATCCGCTTCCTTGGGCGCCTTGCCGAGGCCAGCCGCTTGCCGGATGAAGGGCTCATAGACGTGCTTCCATGCAGCGCGTGGATACATGAAGGTCTTGTAGTAGAACCCCGCCGAGAAGACCGGCGCCACGCTC
>JBCDAS010000149.1:0-10122 GCA_039185235.1 Pseudomonadota bacterium | reverse complement strand
GTGGCCGACTTGCCGATCGCGGATATGGACGCCTACAAGCAGTCGCTCGATCAGTCGGTCTTCAAAACAGCGATGATCATGCGCCCCGTTTTCGAGGCCGCCCGCGCGAGCAAGCGCAAGATCGTCTTTGCGGAGGGCGAGGATGAGCGGATCCTGCGCTGCGCCCAGGGGATGCTGGAGGAAGGGATCGACCAGCCGGTCCTTATCGGCCGCCCAGATGTGATCCAAAGCCGGATCGAGCGGGGCGGCATGATTATCAAACCGGGCGAGGATTTCGAGATCTGCGATCCAACCAATGATCCCCGTTACAATGAGTATTGGGGCACCTATCACGAGATCATGCAGCGCCGCGGGGTCACGCCTGATCTCGCGCGGACGATCCTGCGGACCAATACCACCGCGATCGCGGCCGTGATGGTCTATCGCGGGGATGCGGATAGCATGATCTGTGGGACGGTCGGGCAGTATCTCTGGCATCTCGACTATGTGCGCCAAGTGCTGGGTGGCATGGATGACGGCGATGGTGGCAAGCTGGATCCGGTCGGTGCGCTCTCGCCAATTATCCTAGAGAACTCGGTGATCTTTATCGGCGATAGCCAGGTGCATCCCGAGCCAAGCGCCGAGCAGATCGCGACCAGCGTGATCGCCTCGGCCCGACATATTCGGCGTTTTGGGATCGAGCCTAAGGTCGCGCTTCTGTCGCATTCGGTCTTTGGCAGTCTCAACACGCCAGGGGCGGACCGGATGCGTGATGCGATTGCGATCCTCGACGCCGCCAATGTCGACTTTGAGTACGAGGGGGAAATGCATGCAGACCACGCGTTGAACCCGGAACTGCGCAGCCGCGTGATGCCAAACAACCGGATGAATGGGGCCGCCAATTGCCTCATCTTCGGAAACGTGGATGCCGCAAGCGGCAGCCGGAACATCCTGAAGCAATTGGTCAATGGGCTGGAGATCGGCCCGATCCTGATGGGCATGGGCAACAAGGCCCATATCGTGAGCCCCTCGGTGACCACAAGGGGTCTGGTGAATATCGCCGCCCTCGCCGGAACGCCAGTAGCCAACTATGGGTAGGTACATGCGCCCCTGACAGCCGCTGGACAAGATCCGCGGGTCAGCTTAAGCCAAAACAACACAAAATAACCGGCGAATACGGCACGGTAGGGAGGAATGGTTGAGCTATCAAAGCGTGTATGCCGATTGGCAATCTGACTCAGAGGCCTTTTGGCTGAAGGCGGCCGAGGCGATTGACTGGATTGAGAAGCCGACCAAGGTGCTGCAGGATGCGGGCGCTCCGTTCTATTCCTGGTTTGCCGATGGAGTGTGCAACACCTGTTGGAACGCGGTGGACCGTCATGTGGCCGCAGGGCGTGGAGATCAGCTCGCGATCATCCATGACAGTGCGATCACCGGGACGCAGCAAAAGATCACCTATGCCGATTTGCAGGCGCGGGTGGCGCGTCTCGCCGGGGCGCTGGCCGCGCGAGGGATCGAGAAAGGCGACCGGGTTATCATCTATATGCCGATGATCCCCGAAGCTTTAGTTGCTGTTTTCGCCTGTGCGCGCATTGGCGCGGTGCACTCGGTGGTCTTTGGGGGGTTTGCAGCGAATGAGCTTGCGGTGCGGCTTGACGATGCGACGCCCAAAGCGATCATCGCGGGCTCGTGTGGGTTGGAGCCCGGACGCGTGGTGGCTTATAAGCCGCTTCTGGATGCAGCAATCGACCTTGCAGTCCACAAGCCGGAGTTTTGCATCATTTACCAACGTCCAGAATGCGAGGCGGATCTTGTCGACGGGCGTGACTATGACTGGAATGCGCTTCAGCGTGACGCAGAGCCTGTCGATTGTGTGCCGGTAGGAGGCGCTGACCCTCTTTACATCCTCTACACCTCCGGCACGACCGGTCAGCCAAAAGGCGTCGTGCGCCCGAATGGCGGGCATATGGTGGCGCTTTATTGGACAATGAAGAACATCTTCGATGTGGAGCCGGGCGAGGTCTATTGGGCGGCATCCGATGTCGGATGGGTGGTCGGCCATTCCTACATCATCTACGCGCCGCTGCTCCACGGGAACACCACGGTGCTGTTTGAAGGCAAGCCCGTGGGCACACCGGATGCGGGCACGTTCTGGCGCGTGATTGCTGAGCATGATGTGAAATGCCTCTTCACCGCACCGACCGCGTTCCGCGCCATCAAGCGAGACGATCCCAAGGGCAATGAGGTCGCGAAGTACGACCTCTCGGGCTTGCGCAGCCTATTCCTTGCGGGCGAGCGGGCGGATCCCGATACGATCCACTGGGCGAAGGATCAGCTGAAGGTGCCTGTCATCGACCATTGGTGGCAGACCGAGGTGGGCTATCCGATCACCGCCATCCCGCTGGGAATCGAGGCGCTGGAGCCCCGGATCGGCTCCTCGGGCCTGCCCATGCCAGGCTATGACATTCAAATTCTGGGGGAAGATGGCCAGGAGAAGCCGAGAAATGAGTTGGGTGCAGTTTGCGTGAAACTCCCTTTGCCGCCGGGCACGTTTCCAACGCTCTGGGGCGCGGATGATCGGTACCTCAAGAGCTATATGACGACCTTCCCCGGCTATTACGAGACCGGCGATGCCGGGATCATGGATGAAGATGGCTATCTCTACATCATGGCGCGCACCGATGATGTGATCAATGTGGCGGGCCACCGGCTCTCGACCGGGCAGATGGAGGAGGTTCTGGCCGGGCACACTGATGTTGCCGAATGCGCCGTGATTGGCGTTGCGGACGAGTTGAAGGGGCAACTGCCCATGGGCTTTCTTTGCCTCAACTCGGGCTGCAACCGACCCCATGAGGAGATCGTGCACGAATGTGTTGCCCGGATGCGCTCCGAGATCGGCCCCGTGGCGGCTTTCAAGCTGGCTTGTGTGATTGATCGGCTGCCCAAGACACGCTCGGGCAAGATCCTGCGCGGCACCATGGCTGCTATTGCGGATGGGCGAGAGTGGAAGATGCCCGCCACCATTGATGATCCTGTGATCCTGGATGAGATCACCGAGGCATTGGCAGGCCTCGGCTATGGCAATTCAGCGTGATTTGCCGACCGAGACGGTCATGCATAGCGTAAAATTCGACACCTCCCTATGGAGATGTTAACGATCAGGGCTTAGGCGCATGGGAGATCTGGGTATTGGTAGACTGATCGGTTCGCGCAAAGGAAGTCAGGCAGTTAGACCTCTATCGTATAGAAGGTGGATGGTTCGTATGATCAAGGCAACGTCGCAAATTTCGACAGGGATGTGACCTCGATGGAGGATATTGCAGACCGCCAGGAAGTGCTCAAAGGGCTCCACGTGCTGTTGGCCGAGGATAACCCGACGAACCAACTTGTGGCTATGCAAATGCTGGAATGCCTGGGGGCGAAGGTCACCTTGGCGGCGGACGGGGCCGAGGCATTGGGTCTGGTTCAGCGGGAGGATTTTGACATCCTGTTGATCGATATCGAAATGCCTCGTGTTTCGGGCCTCGAAGTCATCCGGGCCGTGCGCGCCTCTGCCGGATCCCTGTCCGAGATGCCGCTGGTCGCGCTGACGGCCTATGTGATGCATGAGCACCGCGTCGCAATCGATGAAGCGGGCGCAGATGGCGTAATCGCAAAGCCGATCCTTTCGATCGCGCAGTTTGGCGAGGAGATCCGCCAGCATATGGAGAAGCGCGGCCCACGGCCCCAAACCGCACCGCTGCCTCAACCTGCACAAGAGGTCATGGGCGAGGCGGAGATCGATGATGCGACCTATGATGCGCTTGAGGCGGCCATTGGATCGCACCAAATGGTGGAACTGCTTGAGAAGGTGCGCACCGATATCGTCGAGTCCCAGCAGACACTCGAGCAATCCCTCCCCAACCTTTCCTACAAAGGCATTCGGTCAGCGACCCATGTTTTGATATCTGTTGCAGGTGCAATCGGGGCCAGGGGGCTGCAGAACCAAGCCCAGCGGATGAACCTGGCCGCCAATGCGATGGATGACGCCTCGGTCAAATCGAAAGGTCCTGCGATCCTGTCCGAAATCCATCGCGTGCTCGGCTTCGTTGATAGCAGGATGAAGCGTTAAGCCATGCCTGGAACCCCGACAGATCCGGTGCTCTTGGTCGAGGACACGCAGTCCCTCTCGATGATTTATTCCCACGCGCTCGAGACCGGCGGCTACCCGGTGCGGAATGCCTACACGGCTCAGGAAGCGCGGGCGGCCTATCGGGATGGCAGCTATCGTTTGATACTCTTGGATCTGATGCTGCCCGATGGCGATGGGATCGATCTGTTGCGTGAGTTCAGACAGCATGACCCGGCGACACGGGTCATCGTCGTCTCGGCCCATGGATCGATCAACCGGGCTGTGGAGGCGATGCGCGAAGGGGCTTTCGATTTCCTTGTCAAACCGATCGACGATCGGAAGCTGATGTCCGCGGTAAAAAACGCGACTGAGGCGATCGAGCCCCCGACCACCGAGCCGGATACCGTGCTGGAGCCCCGTGGCAGTGGTTTGGCCTTTGAGGGGTTCATCGGCTCCTCGCGGGTCATGCAGGACGTCTATAAGATGGTCCACAATATCGGTCGCTCGACTGCGACGGTGTTCATCACCGGCGAGAGTGGGACGGGCAAGGAAGTCTGCGCGAATGCGATCCACAATCTCTCGCCCAGAAAGTCTCGGGCCTTTGTTCCTCTCAACTGTGCCGCGATCCCACGTGATCTATTGGAGTCGGAAGTCTTCGGCCATGTGCGTGGGGCTTTCACGGGCGCTGTGCAAGACAAGCAGGGCGCCGCGATGGTGGCCGATGGCGGGACGCTGTTTCTCGATGAGATCTGCGAGATGGATCTCGCGTTGCAGACCAAGCTGCTCCGGTTTCTGCAAACCTCGACCGTGCAGCCGCTCGGCTCGACCACACCGGCGAAGGTCGATGTGAGGATCATTTGCGCGACCAATCGAGACCCGGCCGAGGAGGTGCGGGCCGGTCGGTTCCGCGAAGATCTCTTCTACCGCCTCCACGTCCTGCCAATCCATCTGCCGCCCTTGAAGGAGCGTGGCGAGGATTTGATTGAGATCGCAGAACGCATGTTGCCGTTGTTCTCGGCTGAGGAGAGCAAAACTTTTCGCCGCTTAAGCGATGGGGCCAAGAGCCGTTTGCGCGCGATGCGTTGGCCCGGAAACGTGCGCCAGTTGCAGAACGTCTTACGAAAAATCGTAGTCCTGCATGACGGCGAGGAAGTCAGCCCCGAAATGATCCCAGCCGAGGCCGAGACAAGTCTGATAGCAGCGTCCGGCAACGGAGCAAGCATTGCAAGCTCGGTCGCCACGACGGATCAACTCTCCACCTTTGCAACCTCGGATGTGATTGATGGTCTGGTGGGGTTGTCGCTCAGCGAGATGGAGCGGCGCTTCATTGAAGCAACGATCGCCCAATGTGATGGCTCGATCACACGGGCTGCCCGGATCTTGAATGTGAGCCCATCGACCCTCTATCGCAAGCGAGAGAGCTGGGACCGGTAATCTGGAAATGCCCCCTCAGAAGCGGATCCGCCCCGACCATCAGGCCGGGGCGGGAATACCCGCTATGGGTATGGGGCTACCTTCAGAGCCTAGCGTCCAGATGGGTGTGAGAACGGGGGGGTGATCCGCATCCCGACACCAGTCATCTGAAGGTGCACCAGTGTTAACCGTGTGATGGTAAACCACCGGTTAAAATTTCGGTCGCGCTGGCAAATAAATTTCAAACTTTTCTAAATTTTTGCTCAGCGGCATGATTTCTCATGAAATTTCAGGCCTCGAAACCGCGTTGGTATCACCCTGACAATTGTATTCAGCGCAAAAGATATAGATACCAGGGCCTGTAAATTGCAATTGGGAAGAGTATGGCCGAGGCTCAAGAGCGTTCATCTGGACAAGTCCGGTCCCTAACAAGGGCCCTGTCCATCATGCGCCATCTGGCAGCCAGCGGCGATGGAATGACCCTAACCGAACTGGCCGAGGCAGCCGGTCTGCCCCCATCGACCACGCACCGATTGCTCACGACATTGGAAGCAGAACGCTTCGTCAAACCCGACTCGAATGGCGGGATCTGGCGCATCGGTGTGGCATCTTTTTTTGTTGGATCCGCCTTCGCCCGTTCGCGCGATATCCTCACCATGGTGCGCCCCTATCTGCGTCGGTTGATGGAGATGTCCGGCGAGACCTCAAACCTCTTCCTGGAGAATGATGGCGAAGCGGTTTGCATCGGCCAGATCGAATCGCGCCATGCCATGCGGGCAATTACCGGCGTTGGTGGACGGGTGATGCTGCACTCCTCGGGTGCGGGCAAAGCGCTGCTCGCGCATCTGGAGCCCGCGCGCCGGTCGATGCTGATCAACACAATGACCTATCGGATCGTCACCCCGACCACGATCACAGATCGGGAAGGCCTGATCGAAGAGCTCGCCCGGATCCGCGAACGTGGTTATGCGATCGATGATGAGGAGCACGCGCTTGGTCTGCGTTGTGTCTCGGCACCCGTTTATGACGAGTTCAGCAACTCAGTCGCAGCGATCTCGATCTCAGGCCCCAGCGCTCGGATCCCGTCAGAGCGGCTTGCGGCGCTGGGTAAACTGGTCGATCAAGCCGCGCGAGAAGCGACCCAGGACTATGGCGGCAACCCGCCAAACTCTCGATAGATCTTGGAGAACCGCAATGCGGATCCAGACCTGGTCAGAAGTTCACTTGTCCGACGATACCAAAAGTTAGCGGATCACCAACCGTCACAGAGCCCGCATCGATCTCCTCGATATAGTCATTGTCGAGCGCGTTATCGAGATAGGCGAAGACGCTGAAGTTCTCGGTCTCGTACCCGGCTCGGAAATTCAGCAGGAAGCGATTGTCCGAGCGCGAACCGGGCGAGTTGGCTGCATCACTGAACGAGCCCGATGTATAAGTCGCATCCGCCCCCAGGAAAATGCCATTCTCGAAGAAATAGGTGCCTCCGAAAGCACCGGTGAACTTTGGCGCATTGCGAAACTCGTTACCGGTGAAGTCATCCCCGCCCGAGACAAAATCTGTGAACTCAGTCTCCGTGTAGCCAAACGAGCCGAAGACCTCGAGCCCTTCGATCGGCTGTGCGCTTAACTCGATCTCTCCGCCATAGAGTTGCGAACTGCCCGCGTTCTCGACATTGATGTCGAGCGAGTTGGTGGCGAATGTCGGCCCTCGAACGATAACTTGCTGATCCGTCCAGTCGATGAAGAATGCGTTGGCATTGAAGGTCAGCAGGTCATCGAACCAGGTCGAGCGCAAGGCGACCTCGTAGTTGTTGGTGTACTCGGGGTCGACTTGGCTCTGCTGGAAAGTTGCGAAGTTCAGCGTCGCGCCACCGGCCCGATATCCGCGTTGATAGGTGAAGCCAAGGCTGAGGCTATCGGTGAAATCGTAGACGACCCCGGCCTTGGGTAAAAAGGCATCGAATGTCGACGAGGTTGCCTCGTCCCCCGCTGGCAGAAAAGCCGCGAGCAGGGGATCGAAGGCCGGGTTACTGGCCGAACCGAAGGCCGTGCTGAAAAACTCCTCCTCTTCCCGGTCATACCGTCCACCTGCGATCAGGGTCAGACCATCTAAAACTTCGTATTCGACCTCTCCAAAGACCGCATAGTTCCTAGTGTCCGATCGGCTGGGTTGCTGAAAGCTGATCGTGAAGGGTGGGAACAGGGGGCTGAGCAGCGAAGAAGCGACCACGCCGTTTCGATTGCCTTTGTTGGTGATGTCGGCAAAGAAGACGCCGCCGACCGCCCTTATCCGATCACTCGCGTAGAGGACTTTCAGCTCTTGCTCCACAAAGTGTCCCGGGTTGTCATCACCCGCGACAGATTCAGGGTCCGGCCCACCATCAAAATCTCCTGAAAACGTGAACTCTCGATCAGAAAATGAGGTCTCGCTCTCTATCCTGATCTCATCGGAGAGGTCATATCCGATGCGCAGATTCAGATTGCGATAGATCCCGCGATCTTCAGAAGGCGCATCGGTATCAACTGCGGCCCTTGGAAGGAATTCGGTCTCGCTGCTTTGGAACCCATCCGTGGCGTTGATATAGCCGAGCTTCAGGATGGCAGACAGATCCTCGGTGGGATCAAATCGCATCGCACCGCGCAGATTGACATTGCGCGTCTCCGCCTCGTCATCGGTTCCAAAGGCGACGTTGTCGACAAAGCCGTCGGTTTTGTTGACCTCTCCAGTCAAGCGGACGGCGAGCATGTCGTCGACTATGGGCAGGTTGGCCGCAAACGCCCCTTCGAACAAACCGCCATTGCCTGCAGCACCTCGGAGTTTGAATTCCTGCTCATAGGTCGGATCTTTCGAACGCACGACGACCGCTCCGGCCAGCGCATTGCGCCCTGTCTGAGTCGATTGCGGACCGCGGAGGAATTCGATCTGTTCGAGATCCCAAGTCGACAGGAAAGTCGTGGATTTGCGTCCATAATTCGAAATCCGGATGCCGTCGAATGAGGTTGTAACCGTCGCACCGCCGGCATCTGCATTGCCCGAAACGCCACGTTCATCGATGCCCCGGATAACGAAGCCAATCCCGCGCGCACTGGTCGAAACCCCGGCCGTGCGCTTTGTCACATCCCTAAGCTCGACATCACTGCGCCGCTCGAGCTCTTCACCGGACACAACCGCGACCGAGGTCTGCGTGTCCTGGAGCGTCCGGGTCTGCAACTCACCCTGAACCAGGATCGGGTCCAGAAACGCAGCACCATTGTCCCCATCAATCGCCGGCAGCTCCCGCAGGACCACACCATCTTCGCCCTGCTCTTCTACAACGAGGCCCGAACCGGTCGTCATTTGTATCAGAGCCTCAGTCGGCGACATGATCCCATTGACCGCTAGGCTCTCCCGTCCGGCGAGCAGCGACGCATCGACACCGATGATCAGACCCGTCTCGCGACCAAGTTCAGCAATCGCCGCGCTCAACGCCTGAGCCGGTACATCCACGGCCATTTCCGTCTGCTGGGCAGTTGCGGATTTAGCCGCACCAATTGCAGTTGCGGTCAACAAGACCGTGGCCGCACTTCGCATCGAAGCCTTGAACATTTTCGGTTCCCCCGTCGGTGCCCAGTTGGGCGTTCATTAGGGTGACGAACCTGATCTCGTGGATTTAAGGGCTGGGGCTAAAAAACTTTCGGCGCAATAACGGTAATCGCTGGGGAGAGGTCCAGAACGCGCGCATCTTGGGTCGCGCCAACAATGCGCAGGGCTGCGTTTGGCCGACCAAGATCGAAGCTTCCAGTCACCCGCGCATCTGCGAGGCTCTGGCTCGGGATGACAACGCGACCTCTGATCCGGCGATCCAGACTGGAAGCGACATCGATCAGACGGGCATTGTCGACAATGAGGGTGTCATTCTTCCAGGCACCTACAAGATCGGCACTGATTTTGCGTTCGGTGACCTTGCCTTCGGCGGAAATCGATATCAGCGTCCCTGCCGTGATCTCCTGATCCACGCCATCGGCGACTACCTGAACGACGCCTTCGGCGACGGCGACTTCAATCCCATCCGCTAGAATCTCAACCGAATATGCCGTTCCAAGAGCCGTCGCGCTCAGCTCTCCCGCCGCGACAGTGAAGGGTCGACCATCCGGAACAACCTCAACGAAAATGGCACCCGTCAAAAGGGTCAGTTGGCGTGCAGTCTCGTCGATATCGGCATCCACAGCGCTTCCCGCGTCGAGATGCATCACGTCACCGCTGCTCAGGTTGAAGGCTTCATGCTGCAGTCCTGTGGAGTAGTCGGCAGGCAGGATCGCTGGAAGATCGCTCAAATAGGCAATCAGCAACGACGCAGCGACCGCGAGCCCCGCCAGCGGAGCGCGCCAGGTCCGTGTCGTCTTGGGAGCGGTAACCCCCCAAGCAAGCTCAACCGCTTCGAATGCTTCGCGTTCCGCTTTGCCGCGGGCGAGCCAAAGGTCACGCTCTTTCCGGAGATTGGGATCATTCGGATTATCCAGAAGCCGCACCAGAATATCTGCTGCTTGGAGGAAGAGCCCGTCTGGTTCGCGCTCGGTCATTGCGGGGTTAGCTGCCTCTTAAAGTTGCACCGCTTCACTAAGAAGACGACAAGAGCGGGG
>JBCDAS010000148.1:0-10162 GCA_039185235.1 Pseudomonadota bacterium | reverse complement strand
TCCACGCCGGTTCAAGAGCTGGGTCAGCGGATCGGAAATTGAAAGACGACGCATCGCATCGCGCGCCTCGGAGACCTCCCGCATCGCGGTCGCGAAATGGAGGAGAGCCCGGGACATATCACCCAGTTCATCTTTTCGGTTCTGGTGAGGGATCTCGATGTCAAACTCGCCCGATGAAAGCCTGGTCATCCTCCGCGCGGTATCTCGCATTGCTGCGGAGATTTGGTAGCCAAGCATCAACGCCCCTATGGTCAAGGGCAGCAATCCTGCAAATAGCAATACCATCAGGGTCATAAGGTCTTCGCGCGTGGCTTCTTGCTGGCGGCGCAGCTCGACTTGCATCGCCTCGCGCCAGGCTTTGAGCGTGTCCATCGAAAGTGTTTCAGATTGCGCCGAGATCTGGCGCTCATAGGCGATCCAGCGATCAAGCGCTTGATCTTGGCGCTGCAAGAAATACCACCCGCCGAACGCAACCGCTGCGACAACGAATAGAGAGAACAGCGCCCCCAGCAGAATCCGCCCACTGATCGTTAACTTTATGACCTCGCCCAAACGCGCCATCTCTATCCTCTTGTGGACCGCACTTGTCAGCCACGCTCCAACACGCAATCTAGCGATCTTTGGTCTGAAAATTTCAGATTTCGCAGGATCACGCTGGTTCAGACGTATCATGTACGTCTTAAAAAACTCTTCGCGTTTGCAGCGCGAGAGCACGAAAAGGGGGGTAAGACCAAGATGCAGCGTTATATGGTGATTGAGACTTTCCAAGAGGGTCAGTTGGAGGAAATCTATCGCAGGCTGGCGGAAAAGGGACGCGGCTTGCCCGAAGGGCTGTTCTTCGTCGAAAGTTGGTTATCGGCCGACGGATTGCGGTGCTTTCAAGTCATGGAAACGGCCAACCCATCTACCTTTGATGCCTGGATGCCGTTTTGGGCGGATCTTGCCAGTTTCGAGATCGTCAAGCTGCGCGATAAGCCTAAAGTCTGACCCTATTCCTCCCGTCCGAAAGCGAGAAGACGGCGGTGCAGGTCCGACGCCGTCTCATGGCCTGCATCAAGCGCAAAGACATATGCCTGGGTAAGGAAGAAGCACGTTGCGTCGACATCTTGCGCATGCTCCGCCTGGTCCGCAGCCATTGCGTAGAGTTCTGCCAACCGGACACCGTCTTCAGCCTCATGCGCCGCGAGGATCGCGGCGTGCAACTCTTCGGGCGACATCGCTCGCAGTTAGCTCTGAATGGCGCGCGCAATGAAGTCGTGGAAACAGTGAGTGGGACCATCCATCGCGGGTGAGAACTTTCCACCATCGAACATCGAGGCCGAGCGGCCTTTCTGCATCCCTTCGACAACGAAAATGTCCTCGGCAAAGATCTCCCGCCAATTCGCGGCGTTGGTCTCGCGCATATCTCGCCAGTCTTCGCCTGCCACATCTTCGCCAGCATAGAAAATCTGGACATGCTCGATTGACCGGTCATGGGCTACCGGCTCAACAATGAAGCCCCAGAACTGGTTGCGGTGGAACCCGATCATCGCATTGGGGAAGTACATCGGATACTCTGACCCGGTGTCCCACTTTTCGCTCAATCCAGCAAAATCGGGGAACTGTCGTCCATCTTCCGACAGCATCGGGTTGTAGACAGTGGAGCCCTGACCGCAGAATTTACCCGGGAACTCCATGTTGTAGTGATCTTCCAAACGCGAATAGCTGTTCAAGCCCGGATGCACCCAAGGCAGGTGATAGGCTTCGGCACCGTTTTCGATCGCGAGCTTCCAGTTCGCCTGGACTTCGATGGTCAGATGGCTCTCAGGGCCACATACATGAAGATCAGCGGTGAACTCTTTGTAGCGATCCAAGATCTGGGCGTTGTGGACTTCGAACGGATCAGCTTTTCCGTCGAGGTTCACAAAGACCATGCCCATCCAAATATGCGAGCGCACCTCCAGAAGCCCGAGCTCCTCGCGCTTTACCAGATCATGGCGGTTTGTGCCTGGCCCCCCAACATGAGGTGTTGTGCGCAGACGGCCATCCAATTCGTAGCACCAAGAGTGATAGGGGCAACGGATCGCTTTGCGGATCGGTCCCGCTTCCTCGACCAAAATCATGCCACGGTGACGGCAGACATTCTGGAAGACCCTGACCTCGCCGCCGTGATCGCGAACCAAGAGAAGCGGCTGGCCAAGAAAACTCATCGGCTTTGCGTAACCGTTGGTCGGCACATCCGAGGTAAACCCGATCGCTGCCCAGTTCGGGAAGAAGACCTTTTGCTTCTCCAGCTCAAAGATCTCTGGGCTGGTATAGAATTCGTTTGGCAATCCACGGGCCTCGGCGACCGGTTTTGTGACTTCCGAGAGATCGAGCTGGTGCAGCGTCATGGCAGGACCTTTGATTGAGTTTACAAATCCACGTTCGCGCTGAGCACTCACGCCCGTCGCGCGCTTTTCCGAACTCCCCATGTCGGATTCAGACCAAAGCCCCATCAATTTGCGGGTGCGCGGTATGAACCGCCCTCAATCCTCGCCGAAGCGGGCATAGAAGCTTTCACCCGCCTCGGCGATCTGGCGCAGCAAGTCGGGCGGTGCAAACCGCGCACCATGTGCTGCCTCCAGCATCTCGGCGCGCCGGACAACTTCGGCGGGCGTGGTCATGTCAATCCAGCCAAACGGCCCGCCGGACCATGGCGCGAAACCCCAGCCAAGCACGGCCCCCACATCGCCTTCGGCAATACTGGTGAGAACACCGGCTTCAAGAGCCCGAACCGCTTCGAGGATTTGTGCCAGCATAAGCCGATCTTTGATCGCAGCGACACTTGGTTGCGCAGCGCTTGGCGGGAAGACATCGCTGAGCCCGTCCCACAAACCCACTCGCCTGCCTGCCTCATAGTCGTAGAAACCCGCCCCGGTTTTGCGGCCCAGCCGATTCTGCTCCTCGACCATGATCCGGACGACCTGATCTCCGGCCGACTCAGAGTAGTCCGCACCGAGGTTGACGCGGGCTGCCTTTGCAATCGCATAGGCCAGTTCCAGAGACGTCTCATCCTTCAATTGCAGAGGTCCCAACGGCATGCCCAGCGCTTTGGCTGCATTTTCGACAAGCGCAGGCGCAAAGCCCTCAGCCAGCATCCCCATCCCCTCCCGCGCATAGGCCGAGATGCAGCGATTGGCATAGAAGAATGGGGCATCCGTGACCACGATCGGCGTCTTCCGGAGCTGCCGCACGAAATCGAGCGCCTTTGCAACAGCCGCATCTCCCGTCGACGGTCCTTTGATGATCTCCACCAAAAGCATCCGATCAACGGGCGAGAAAAAGTGGATCCCAATGAACCGCTCTGGCCGCAATGAGGCTTTTGCTAGCTGTCCGATCGGGAGCGTTGAGGTGTTGCTTGCAAAAATCGCATCCTCAGGCAAATGCTGCTCGGCACTGTGGGTCACAGCAGCTTTCACATCAGCATCCTCGAAAACGGCTTCGACCACCAAATCCGACCCCTGAAGCGCCGCATAGTCCGAGGTGGCTGAGATCCGTGCAAGAATCGCGTCGCGACCTTCTTTTGAAAGGCGCTTTCGATCGACCTGCTTATCGAGGCTCGCGCGGATGTTCGCGTGACCACGCTGAGCACTTTCAAGGTCACTATCCAAAAGTACGACATCAATTCCCGCTTCAGCTGCGGCACGAGCGATGCCAGCACCCATCATGCCAGCGCCCAAGACACCTAGTTTGCGTACGGAAAGATCCGGCACGCCCGCCGGGCGTTTGGCCCCTTTCTCAAGCGACTGTTTGTTGACAAAAACCGTGCGGATCATGGCTTCGGAAGACGGATCCATCAGCACTTTGGTAAAGTACCGCGCCTCGACCTTAATCGCGGCATCAAAAGGCAACATCGCACCTTCGTAGATTGCCGAGAGCATCGCAGTTATGGCCGGATAGACTCCCTTGGTCTTACCATGGGCCATGGCTAGGCCCCCAACAAAGCTTGGAAAGCCCGCAGCAGTGTAGGGTGCCCCACCCGGGATCTTGAACCCTTTGTGATCCCAAGGTTTGACAGTATCCGCTTCGTTGGAGGCCAAGATCCAGGCTTTGGCCGAGGCAAGCAGTTCATCCGGCGGCACGACCGCATCGATCAGACCGGCTTTGCGCGCCCGATCAGGAGGAACAATCTTTCCCTCCAGCAGAAACTCAGCTGACCCGAGAAGCCCCAGCATCCGGATCAGGCGTGTTGTCCCTCCTGCTCCAGGGAAGATCCCGATCTTGATCTCCGGCAGACCAAATCGAGCCTGGGGATTGTCGGCGGCAATGCGATGATGGCAGGCGAGCGCCAGCTCCGTCCCGATGCCCACACCCGTGCCCGGCGCGGCCCAAACGAACGGTTTGCCGCCTTTGAGTGTCTTGGGGTCCATCCCCCCGCGCTCGATCATTCGAAGCAGTGCGTGCATACGCATCGTGAAGGAAAACAGCATTTCTGCAGGCTGATCGGACGCGAGTGCGCGGCGTTTGTAGGTGAGGATCGTCGGCAGATCCATGCCCCCCGCGAAATCTGCTTTGCCAGAGGTCAGGATCACCCCTCGGACCGTATCATCCGCGATCAGGGCGGGGATCTTGTCCTCCAACTCCAGAATCCCTGCCTCGGTCAGCACGTTCATCCGCGCGCCGGGCAGGTCCCAGGTCAACGTGGCGATCCCATCCTGATCGGTGGAAAGAGCGAATATTTTAGTCATTCGGCAGGGCGAGTGACGCCTGTCGGGAAGTCGACCGACTTGAAGCCCGGATAGGCCTCACGGATCACGAGAACTTGCTGTGGCTGGTCGATCGCCGCTAGGAACCACATCCCGCTCTCTTGCAGGGCGAGCGTGCTTGTCTCGGATTCGACCTTGCCGACACCAGGGATTGCCATCAGGGCCTCGGTCGGAAGAAACGCATAGACGATGCCTGTCTCAGTCGTCTGATAATCCGGGCTAACAGCGTCGATCGAGAGCTCTAGAATATCGATGGTCGCAATCGCCTGCTCGGTCTGCTGGATCATCGCGGATCTCAGCGTTGCCGGATCGGTGTTTGCCCGCTCAGCCATCATTTCTAGGACCCGCAACGGCACAACATCGACAATCCCCTCATACGACTTGCTCTTCATAGCCGCGGAGTAGGCATCAACCCGCGCCTTAAGCGCTGCGGTGTCGCTGGCGAGACTGGGCAGAACCAAACTAGCGAAGATGAGAGACATCCAAACTCGGAGCCACATCAGACCTCTCCCATCCAGCGCCGAAAAAAGCGCCCCGTAACCGAGGCGCCCTCTAGCTTAGAAGGCTTCGGCGGGGAGGTCCATCACTGGCGCGGCACCTGTTTGAATCCGCGCGAGGCGAAGCTTCGTCTCCGGCAGGATACGGGACATGTAGTAGCGGCCAGTGGTCAGCTTGTTCAAGTAGTACTGCTGATCACCAGTGCCCTCTTGGAGCGCCTTAGACGCAGCCTTTGCCTGGCGGCTCCAGCTCAGCCCCATGCAGACATGACCAAAAAGATACATGAAGTCGACCGACCCAGCCAGCGCCGCATTCGGGTCTTTCATACCCGCTTGCATGAAGTACATCGCCGCTTGCTGGAGGTCTTTCGACGCTTCTTTTAAGGGCTCAAGGAAGTCCCGGGCCAGAGTAAGGTCGTCCTCATTCTCTTTGATGTAGCCTTTGATATAGTCAAAAAAGCCCATGATCGCGGCGCCACCCTTCATGCCCAGCTTGCGCCCGACAAGATCCAGCGCCTGCACGCCAGTGGCCCCCTCATAGATCATGGTGATCCGCGCATCGCGGACATATTGCGACATGCCCCATTCTTCGATGTAGCCATGCCCGCCATAGATCTGCTGGGCTTGCGCGGTCAGCCGATAGCCTTCTTCGGTCAGGAAGCCTTTGACGATCGGCGTGAGCAGCGAGACCATCAGGCCCGCTTTCCTGCGCTGCTCTTCATCTTCATGGTGCTTTTCCGCATCCAGCAGCATCGCGACCCAAGCAAGGAAGCCATAGCCACCCTCGACAAAGGAGCGCTGATCCATCAACAGACGCCGGACATCCGGGTGCACGATCAGCGGATCAGCCGGACCGTCCGGGTTCTGCTTGCCAGTGACAGCGCGCCCCTGGAGGCGGTCTTTTGCATAGATCGCGGCGTTCTGATAGGCCGCGTCCGCGACCGCGAGACCCTGCAGCCCAACACCCATCCGTGCTTCGTTCATCATGACAAACATCGCTTGCAGGCCCTTGTGCTCCTCACCCACAAGGAAGCCAGTGGCCTCGTCATAGTTCATCACACAAGTCGAGTTGCCGTGGATGCCCATTTTCTCTTCAATCTTGCCGCAGGCGACACCGTTGCGCGCGCCAAGCGAGCCGTCATCATTGACCATGAACTTCGGCACGATGAAGAGCGAGATGCCCTTGGTCCCCTCCGGGCCGCCAGGGATCTTGGCCAGCACCAGGTGGATGATGTTCTCCGCCATGTCATGCTCACCCGAGGAGATGAAAATCTTCTGGCCCGAGATCTTGTAGCTGCCGTCCTCTTGAGGAACCGCCTTGCTGCGCAACATGCCTAGATCCGTTCCGCAATGCGGTTCGGTCAGGTTCATGGTGCCGCCCCATTCGGCCGAGGCAAGTTTCGGCAAATACTTCGCTTTTTGCTCGTCCGAGCCCGCGACTTCGATCGCCGAGTAGCAGCCATGGGTCAGGCCAGGATACATCGAAAAAGCCAGGTTGGCGGCCGAATTCATCAGGCCAACCATCAGCGTAATGACCGCCGGCATGCCTTGACCACCATATTCCGGATTACAATCCATTGCAGGCCAACCGCCCTCGCGCATCATGTCATAGGCTTCCTTGAAGCCATCTGGGGTGCGCACAACACCGTTCTCAAGCTTGCAGCCCTGTTGATCACCAATCTGGTTAATCGGCGCGAGAACATCACGGGCGAGCTTGCCAGCCTCTTCCAAGATCGCAGCAGTGAAATCTTCGGAGAGATCTTCATAGCCTGCGATTTCGTTGAGATCATGGACCTTGAGCGCTTCGTGCAGCACGAAGGACAGGTCCCGAACGGGCGGATTATATACGGTCATGAGCGTCTCCGTCGGGTGGGTATTGTGATTTATTGGGCGCCAAACGGCAGGTTTATCTGGAGGTTATTCTGCCGCGCGCAGGCTTGCGCGTTCGGCGAGAAGTTTCTGCGCTACTCTGACTTGAGTATCCAAATCCTGGATCGCAGCATCCAACTCATCGCGTTTCGAGATGAGTTCAGCCCGATGGCGCTCGGCCGTCTCAAGCGTGGCCGAGAGCTGCGTGACCTGACCATCGCCGAGATGATACAAGTCCAAGAGATCCTTGATTTCAGCCAGCGAGAAGCCAAAGCGCTTGCCGCGGAGAATGAGCTTCAGCCGGGCGCGATCCCGAACCGTGAACAATCGGCGCTGGCCATCCCGGATCGGCGCCAAAAGCTCCTTATACTCGTAGAAACGCAAGGTTCGCGGGGTCACGTCGAACTCTTGGCAAAGCTCGCCGATCGTGAATGTCTGCTCTGTTGTCGCCGTCATCGTCATCGCGCATCCTCCATTGACCGCGAATATGAGGGAAGTTAACGTACACGTCAACCTCTATAGTTTACGTTCACGTCAGTTTCTTTTCTGGCACTGAAACGAAAGACCAAAACATGACGGCGAAGACGCCACTTTTCGACCTGCCCGAGGCGTTTGATCCGGACGGGACGCTGATCCAAGGCATCCCTCATTCCGGTGACATTGGAATGCGGATGCATTTTGCAAATGACGGGGTTGCGATCCTCTCAGTCCCCTGGGACGCGCGATTGGTGGGCGACCCTGAAACCGGGGTGCTGCATGGCGGGGTCGTGACAGCGCTTCTCGACACCACTTGCGGCGCAGCCGTCATGTCCAGCGGCAAGCGCCCAGGAGGGACAGCGACCCTCGATCTTAGAATCGACTACATGCGCCCCGCTCGGAAAAGCGAAAGAATCCTGTGCCGCGCCGAGTGTTATCGCGAAACCCGGTCAATCTCGTTCACACGAGCAACCGCTTATCACGATAGGACCGAGGAGCTTGTAGCCACCGCCTCCGGCGCTTTCATCCGCCAAAAGGGAACGGTATGAAGGACGCGCCCGCCTCAAGACCCGAAGATGCTCTGAGGGCCATTATCGAGAACGTGCCCTACAACCGCTTCTTGCAGGTGCAGGTCGAGCGCCGCGGCGATGAAATCACAACCCATCTCCCCTTTCAGGATAAGATCATTGGAAACCCCTTCCTCCCCGCGATCCATGGCGGTGTGATGGGAGCGTTCCTCGAGATCACTGCGCAGATCCAGCTTGGTTGGATGCAAATTGGCGCGGAGACGACGCAAGACACCACCGATCGCCCATTGCCCCGTATCCCAAAGACAATCGACATCACCATCGACTACCTCAGATCGGCGCGCCCCAAGGAAACCTATGCCAGGGCGACCGTTCAAAAGTCAGGCCGCCAGGTCGTCCATATTCACGTCAATGCCTGGCAAGATGAGATCTTGCGACCGGTCGCGATGCTCAGAGGAAATTTTCTAATGCCAGATTGAACCGACGATGAACTCGGAAAGGCCCGGGTGGGCGGGTGTCGCGTCCACGAAGTGGGCGCGCAGTTGCCCCGCGGGCTCAAGGGCGGAAATTGCACCAGGGCGGAAAATCGATCAGGCTCGCCCGATGAGAATCAACCCAGATCCTGAGAATGCCCCGCAAGTCCAGTTGCGGCAGCTCTTCGCAACACCGATCGCCCTCTTCCGTCTTCCAAACTACACCGAGATCAACACCGCGCTCGAGGAGGTGATTTTCAAACGCGAAGCCGAGGTCGCATCGGTTCATCACTCCAACTGGGGTGGCTGGCAGAGCCCCACTGACTTCGCAGACTGGTGCGGCCCTGCGGGTCAAACGGTGTTGGACACCACCAAAAAGCTCGCAAGCCAACTCACCTGCGACCGTACGGGACAGCCGGTTCCAATCACATGGCGTATGAACGCTTGGGCCAATGTGAACCGCGCCGGTCAGGGCAATGAGTTCCACACCCATCCCGGCGCCTACTGGTCCGCGACCTACTATGTGCGTGATGGCGGAGCGGCAGAGGATCCCTCTTTGGGTGGCGAGTTCGAAATTGCCGATCCACGCGGTGTCGGCCCGGCCATGCTGGCACCAGAGCTCGCCTTCAAAACCAATGGCGGCCTGTCTGTTGGGACCAACGAGACTGTCCGTCCAATCCCAGGAACCTTGATCCTGTTCCCCTCTTGGCTGAGCCACGGTGTGCGGCCGTATCACGGTCAAGACGTGCGCATCTCAATCGCCCTGAACCTCACCCCAGGCTAATGGCCTCGATTGACCAGGCCAAACCGGCCACGCCACCGATCACCTATCACAGGGTCTGCGCCATCGCCCTGCCTGTGATGCTGTCGAATGCGACGATCCCGCTGCAAGGGGCGATCGACACGGCGATCATCGGCAATTTGGGCTCGCAGGTCTTCCTCGCCGCCGTCGCCCTCGGCGCAGCGCTTTTTGCCTTCTACACGGGGATGTTCAATTTCCTCCATATGAGCACATCGGGCCTCACGGCTCAGGCTTTGGGCGCGGGCAATAGTCGGAGGGTAATCAATACACTCCTGCGCGCGCTGATCATTGCCGCAGCTATCGCCGTTGGCTTGTTCGTCTTGCAATACCCACTGACCCATCTTGGGCTTGCATTTTTTGAAGGGTCAGAGCCCGCGGAAGCCCTCGCGGCCACCTATTTTCAGATCCGCGCCTTCGGCTTTCCAGCCGAATTTGCGAATTACGCGCTGATCGGTTGGTTTGCTGGCCAGGAGCTAACGCGGCGCTTGTTGGAGATGCAGGTGTTGATCTCTGCCCTCAACATAACATTCAACCTGATCTTCGTGCTCGGCTTCGGTTGGGGCGTCGAGGGTGTAGCGCTTGGAACCGTGCTCGCGTCCTATTGTGGCTTGTCGCTGGGCTTGTGGCGCGCCTGGCGGCAGAGCTACGCGATCCGCCCGCCGGATTGGCGGCTCGACTGGCAACGTCTGATGAACCGGGCCGAGCTGCGCCAAGTTATGTCGCTGAACCGCGACCTCTTCATCCGCTCGCTCCTCTTGGTCTTCTGTTTCACCTGGATCACTCGGTTGGG
>JBCDAS010000147.1:0-10192 GCA_039185235.1 Pseudomonadota bacterium | reverse complement strand
TGAAAGATTCCGTCAGCCCGAGTGGCGAAGTAAAGCGCGGGGCAGAGGACCAGCATCAATGCCGTCAGCGCCAGTAAGGTCAGCGTTCGACCGCGCGCATCCCCTTGCATATGTTTCGTTCCCGGCTTCCCTTTAGTGGGCGTCGTACCATGAAATCCGTTCGGGGTCATCCAGGGCTGCCTCACGCCAACGCAGAACGCTGGGGTGGGAGAGAATCCGCGCCGTATAGGCTTCAGTCCGGGCGTCGATCAGGTCGTAGCTCTCCAATCGGGTTGCGAGCGGGGCCATGAAGGCATCTGCGGCAGAGAAGCCTGAGCCAGCCAGCCAAGGCCCGCCTGTGCTTTGCAACGCCCAAGACCAGAGTTCCGCCGCGCGGTCGATTTCTGCGGTCAACTCGGGCGTGATCGGATCCTTCCGCTTCCCAGATCGATGCAGGTTCATCGGACAGGCGGTTCTGAGAGCGGTAAAACCTGCGTGCATTTCATTGGCTATGATGCGTGCGACGTCCCGAGATGTGGGATCCTCAGGCCAGATGCCGGCTTCTGGATGGCGTTCGGCCAGAGTCTCGGCAATCGCCAGGCTTTCCCAGACGCGCCTTGTCTGGCCGCCATCCTCCCATTCCAGAATCGGTACCGTGCGGGCTGGGGCCCGGGCTTTCATGGCCGGTGCAAACTCATCCGAGTAAAGCCGGATCAGGACCTCCTCATAGGCAAGACCAAAGGCGTCGAGTAACAGCCAGCCGCGAAGCGACCAGCTCGAATAAGCTTTCTGAGCGATGATGATGCGGTACATGGTTGATCCCCTGTTTTCATCCTCTTTGCCACCGGCCTCGCGCGGTATCACATGAATTCTTGTGACCGACATGATCTGCGCCGGTGATGCCCAAGCCCTGGTCACGATTGTCGCAAACGGGCTTGCGACGACAGGATGGCGCAGTCAGGCTGTTCGGATCAGCAGGAGGATCCCATGCTCAAAACTGGCCCCGTCGATTTCATCCACCAAATGCAGTGGAGCGATCTGCCGCCCAATGCGCAAAAGATGACGAAGCTTGTTGTGCTGGATCTCTTGGGCGTTGCAGCCTCGGCCCGGGTCACACCGCTCAGCCGGATCATATCGGACCATGCCGTGAAGTTCTTTGGTGGCGATGCGTCTTCGATCCTCTTTGATGGGCGCAAGGCGTCCCCACCCGGCGCCGCTTTGGCGGGCGGCATGACGATTGACGCAGTGGATGGACATGATGGCTGGCGCCCGGTCAAGGGCCATGCCGGGTGCCATGTCCTGCCCGCAGCCCTCGCCATTGCCGAAGCCGAAGGGCAGATGGATGGTGAGGCCTTCCTCACCGCAATCGCGCTTGGCTACGAGTTTGGTCTGCGCGCTGGTGTGGCTCAGCATGGGACGGTGCCAGACTATCACACCTCGGGTTCCTGGGGCGCCGTTGGCTGTGCAGCTCTGGCGTCGCGGATGCTGAAACTCGACCGGGACCGGACGCGTGAGGCGCTTGGGATTGCCGAGTATCACGGCCCTCGCAGCCAGATGATGCGCGGTGTTCAGCATCCCACAATGCTGAAAGATGGCTCGGGCTGGGGGGCGATGTGTGGTGTCTCCGCGGCTTATCTCGCGGCGGATGGCTTCACCGGTGCTCCGGCTTTGACGGTCGAGTCCGATGATGTGCAGCCTTGGTGGCAGGATCTTGGTGCGCGCTGGTTGGTCGAGGATCAATATATCAAGCCCTATCCGGTTTGCCGCTGGACCCATGGTCCGCTGGACTGTGCGAAACACTTGCTCGAGACCCATGGTGTCGCTCAAGATCAGATCGACCGGGTGGAGGTGGCGAGCTTCCGCAACATGCTCTCTTTGGCGACCTGGGCGCCGGAGACGACCGAACAAGCGCAATACTCCGTGCCCTATCCGGTCGCGACGCTGATCGTCGAAGGCGAGGTCGGACCTGAACATGTGATGGGCGAGGCGCTCACAAACCCAGAGGTTCTTCGGTTGGCCGAGACGATGGTGCTTGTCGAAGACCCCGCTTTGGAGGCGGATTTCCCAGAGACCCGCAAAGCGCGCGTGAGTTTCCTGATGAAAGATGGGAGGCGGTTAGAGAGCCCGGTTATGGAGCCCTTCGGCGATCCGGAACGCCCGCTCAGCGAAGCGCAACTTCGCCAGAAGTATCGTGACTGGGCAGCGCCGGTTCTCGGCACTGACCGTGTGATGCGCGTTGAGGCCGCGTTAGATGCGCTCGAAGTTGAGGGTCTGAGCCCTTTACTGGCCGAATTGGGAGCGGTCTGACGACCGCACAAGGGCGGGGCGGCGTCGCTCCCACCACCCACCCCGCTCGCCGCCCGCCCGGCGCAAACTGCACCTTTGCGCGAGCGGACCGAAGCATCTTTCACCGGCGTCCCCTCCCCTTGGGGAGGGTTAGGGAGGGGGACACGCGCTTGCGCGCAGCAGAGGCGCATGCGCGGCACGCGCATTCCGCTGGGTTCAAGCCACGCGGTTGGGGGGCTCTTCGCCAGCGAAGAAGGCCGTTAGGTTCTTGAGCACCGTCATGCCCATCGCCTCACGGGTCTCGATCGTGGCGGAGCCGAGATGTGGGAGCAAGCACACATTGGGCATGCTCGTCAGCGCCTCGGTAATTGAAGGTTCGCGTTCAAAGACATCCAGACCCGCGCCCGCGATCTCGCCCGATTGAAGCGCCGACACAAGGGCCGCCTCATCCACGATATCGCCACGGGCGGAATTGATGAGGAATGCGCTCGACTTCATTGCCTTGAACCGGGCTTCGTTCATCAGATGGATGTTGTCTCCACCGCCGGGGCAGTGCAGCGAGACAAAGTCAGATGCCTCCAGCACCTCTTCAACCGTCGAGAGTTGGGTTGCAGGCACGCCTGCATCCGCGACCGGAAACGCATCATAGAACACGATCTGCATGTCCAAGGCATGGAAGCAACGTTTTGCCATGGCTTTGCCGATCCGACCCATGCCGATGATCCCAAGTGTCTTGCCCTGTGGCGACGTGCCCATGAGTTGGGTCGGCCGCCAACCGGTCCACTCGCCCGCGCGCAGCATCGTCTCCCCCTCATAGGTGCGCCGGCACACATTCAGGAGCAACGTCAGCGCAATATCTGCGGTCGCATCCGTCAGCACGCCCGGCGTGTTGGTGACGACCAGACCGGCGGCTTTGGCGGCCTCGATATCGATGTTATTAAAGCCAACGCCGAACTGGCCGAGCATTTTTGCCCGACCCGGACTGGCCAGCACCTGCGCATTCACCTTGTCAGTCACGGTTGGGCAAACGGCATCATAGTCATCCAAAGCCGCCTTCAGCTGGTCTTGCGTCAGCGCGACATCCGCCTCATTCAAGGTCACATCGAACTGCTCTCGCAGCAAGGCCTCGACCTTTTCGGGCCATTTGCGGCTGGTGATGATACGGGGTTTCGTCATGGTTTCCTCCGGTCTTGCTGGGGGTCGCTCGCCCCCTGTGGGCGGCGCATGTCGGAGGGTCGCAGCCCGTATTCCCGCGCATAGGCCATGGCGAAATGTGAACTGGATGAGAAGCCGGTCAAGAAACTGATTTCAAGTGTGGACAAATTCGAGTGCATGAGAAGCTCACGGGCCTTCTCCAACCGGATCCGGCGATAGAACTGGGCGGGGGCTGCTTCGAGGTAGGACTTGAACATCCGCTCCATACGCCGCAGGTTCAATCCCGCGCCATCGGCGATCTCGTTCATCTTGAGCGGTATCTCGACATTCGCCATCATGATGTCGATCGCCTTTTGCAATGGCCCCGGCAGCGTATCCATTCGCTCGAGGCTTCCAGGGCGCTGATGCACAGCCGCGTTGCGCACCCGGTCGATCTGGAACTGATTGCCGACCGAGCGGGAGACCGAGGGCCCGTGATCCTCCTCGATCAAAGCCAGCATCATGTCGAGGCCTGTGATCCCGCCCGATCCGGTCCAACGATTGCCATCAATCACATAGAGGCCCGAGGTGCATTCGATCTCGGGAAACTCCTCCTCGAAGGCTGGTTGGAACTCCCAATGGACCGTGCACTTATGCCCATCGAGCAAACCAGCCCGCGCCAAGATGAACGTCCCTGCTGAGAGAGAGCCGATTACCAAGCCCGCACGCGCCGCCTGGGTTAGCGCCGCATTCAGCCGAGCCTTATGCGGAGGATTCGTGTCGAGACCGGCGCAAACGAACAAGAAGTCGACCTGGTCCACATGGTTGAGAAAATCAGACAGGCCACCATCGACGGCGATCTGCATCTCGTTGGACGCCTCTGCTGGCGCGCCCGTCACCGAATAGAGCTCCCACGCATAGTGCTCGCGCGCCAATTGCCGGTTGGCGGATCGCAAAGGCTCCAACGCCGTGACCAGAGCTAACATCGAGAATTGATCGATCAACAAGAAGGCAATGGTCGTCGGCGGTTGCAGTGGTCTGCGCATAGGAGGGAGATCCGGAGTGTCGGAATTTTACCGGCTAACCGTCAGGATTTTAGTGTTTTTGGCAAGGAAAAAGCGACCGGCGTCTAGTCGGTATGATCTGGCGCTTTTGGTGCGACTGCCCTCCATGGCTGGGTGAGGTCGCTGAGCGCCACGTTGATGCATTCGACTTCGGCCATGATCTCGGCACCGCCAGCGCCGGTGATCTGCAACCGGCCAGCTCCGTCTTCTCCCGCTTCGAATGCCAAAGTCAGGATCGAAGTAACCGCCTCTCGGGTCGATTGATCGAGGCCCCGCGCCTGAAGCCGCGTCACATCATAGAGGGTGAGCGCGGATTGAACCCGCTCGAATGGGCGGCGCTGCTTCGCTGCTGCCTCAGCATCTTCCCAGCGAAACCGATGTAGGATCAGGGCCAACCGCCGGGCGCGGGGCATCCAGTGGATGTCTTTGGTCTTGTAGACGGCATCCTGGCAGAGGGTCGCGATGACCTGCAAGTCCTCAGCTCCTTCCGCTTTCAGCCTGAGCGGCTGATCGCTGAAGGGCGCGTCTTCGAAACGTGCATCCATCAAGCGGCGATCCGGTCGATCTCGACCCCACAGGCGCCGAGCTTCTCCTCCAGCCGCTCATATCCCCGGTCGAGGTGATAGACCCGGCTGAGCGTCGTCTCGCCCTCCGCAGCAAGCCCCGCCAGGATAAGCGAGACCGAGGCGCGCAGGTCGGTCGCCATGACCGGTGCACCGCGCAGCGTCTCGACGCCGGTGACGGTTGCCGTGCCCCCTTGGATATCGATCTGAGCGCCCATGCGCATCAGTTCTGGCACATGCATGAACCGGTTTTCGAAGATATTCTCCTCGATCACGCTGGTGCCCGAAGCCAGAGTGAGGAGCGCCATCATCTGGGCTTGCAGATCGGTTGGAAAGCCCGGGAAGGGCTCTGTTTTGATATCGACCGGCCGGATCTCGCCGTTCTTGCGAGAGACATTGAGGCCGTCATTGGTTTGCCTCACCGCCACATCGGCCTGATCGAGCTTCTCGATCAAAGCAGCGACCAAATGCTCCTCCGCTCCTCTCAGCGTCAATTCACCGCCCGCGATCGCGGGTGCGATCATGTAGGTGCCGAGTTCGACGCGGTCTGGCAGAACCCGGTGTGTGGTGCCATGCAGCGCCTCAACCCCTTCGATCGTGATCGTGTTCGTGCCAGCCCCATCAATCCGTGCGCCCATCAAGGAGAGGCATTTGGCCAGATCCGAGATCTCTGGCTCCCGTGCGGCGTTCTTCAGCACCGTTGTTCCACGAGCAAGGGTGGCGGCCATCAGAAGGTTCTCTGTCGCCCCGACCGAAACGAACGGGAACTCAACCACGGCGCCTTTCAAACCGCCCGGCGCGATTGCTTGCACATAACCGTCCGAAAGCTCCATCTCCGCGCCCAGCTTCTCCAGCCCGTTCAGATGCAGATCCACCGGTCGGGCGCCAATCGCACAGCCGCCAGGCAGTGACACCCGTGCCCGGCCGGCGCGGGCCAGCATTGGGCCGAGAACCAGGATCGAGGCGCGCATCTTTCGCACGATATCGTAGTCCGCCGTCAGATTGGTCAGCGCATCGGTCTGCAAAGCCAGAACCTTGCCATCGGAGAGAGCCGCAACCTCGGTGCCTAAGCTGCGCAAGAGCGCCGTCATGGTACTGATATCCGCCAAGCGCGGCGCGTTGGTCAACGTCAAAGGCTGGTCGGTCAAGAGTGCCGCGGGCATCAGCGTCAAACACGCGTTTTTGGCGCCCGAGATGTCAATTGTGCCTTTGAGCGGTCGCCCGCCTCTGATCCGGATTTTATCCATTGCTCATTCTGCCTCATGTTCGGGCGGCGTTTGTGTTGTCTTGTCGTTGTCAGAGCCCGCTTGCCCGGCCCGCGCCAGTTTCTGTGCCTTGCGCCGATGCAAGTTCGCGCGGAGCGCCTCAGCCAGCCGCGAGGCCCGCTCGTCTTCTGTCTCTGACTTTGCCTGTCCCATGCGAGATCATGTAAACAGCCCGAGCCCCGGCGTCCAGATTGCGCTTGCAATCAGCCCCTAAATCGCTATTTCTCCGGCCCGCAACGCTGCCGTAGCTCAGGGGTAGAGCACTCCCTTGGTAAGGGAGAGGTCGAGAGTTCAAATCTCTCCGGCAGCACCATCTCACCATTTTGCCCTTCCAAGCCTGCTAAAGCCTTGAAAAGAAAGGCAGTTTTTTTATAGTTCCATACGCTTCGCGCCGGCAGTAACGGAGCGGTTCAGAAAACGTCAGTTTCAACACGGTTCTCTTCAAGACATAATCGCCATTCTTGTAGATTTTCCAAGGGCTTGCAAGAAACTGCATGGCGAGTTCCATACATCCCTCCAGCTGTCCGCTTTCAGGGAGTGCTTGAGCGGCTCTTTCGCTCAAGATCCTTTGCTCTTTCTCCAGGGTGTCAATCCTTTCTTCGAGTTTGCGAATGACTGTGCGGCTCTGCGCATCGACGATCCGGTCCAGCAGGTCCTCTATCTCACGTTCCAAGCTTTTGATTTTACTCTGCCAGGCTATCCGCTGTTCCTGAGCTAGGCCGAGCCGCATGTTCCATGCGTCTGTGAGCATCACCTTGGCGAGGCCGAACAACTGACGGGTCGGAGTGAGCGCTTTCAAGATCTCGTGGAAGTAACCTTCGAGAACCCTGCGGGGTATGGACTTGCTGTACTCGGCGCAGCCACGTGTCATACAGCGGCAATAAGGATATGGTTTGCGGCAACCCGACGACCATGCGGCAGTCATGGCGTTGCCGCAGGAATTGCAGAGGACAAGACCACGAAGTGGAAAGTCTTCATTGTAGTCGGTTCTCGCCGCGGCAGACCGCTTACGTCCGTCTAAATGGTCGAGTATCCGCAGGTGCGTCTCGTAGCTGATCAGACCTTCGTGTTGGCCCTCACGGGCAGAAACCTGCCACTTTGGAGCTTCTACATACCCTGCATAGACAACTTTCTTAAGGAGACGCGTCACCGTCATTGCCCGAAGCGGCCCGTCCTTGCGGTCCTTGGGGAATAGAGGATCGCTTTCAAGAAACCGCTGCACTTCGGCCTGAGACACAAACCTACCATCGGCATATCCTTGCAGCGCTTCGCGCACTGTTGATGCCATTGGCTCATCTGGGACAAGGATCTTACCCCCTCCTTTGGCGTTCACATGCTTGTATCCGGTGGGAGCGCGGAAAACCCAAAACCCGCTCTCAACACGCGCTTTCATCTTTTGGATTACCTGTCGGCGGTTTTACTCGCGCTCTAGCTGGCCTTGGGCTGCAAAAACAGTCTCGACGAACTTTCCCTCAGGCGTGTCTTCGAACTTGAAGTTCAAGCACTCTACGCGCGCACCGCGACGTGCCAGCTCGTTCCGAAGTGCCAGATGAAACTGCGTATCACGAGCGAAGCGTTTGAGATCATCGAAAATCACGACGTAAGGCGTGCCCGCTTGCGCATCGAGATAGCTGAGGAGCGCGACCATTCCCGGACGCTTCATGAAGTCACCGCCGCCGGAACTGTCGTCCGGGAACACCGCGTCTACCGTCAAGCCGTGATCCTGAGCGTAAGAGCGGCAACGATGCTCTTGGCTCTCAAGCCCGCTTCCCTCCAGCCTCTGCTTTGCTGAGGAGACGCGGCAGTAGATCACGGCCCTTTTGGTCTGCGTGTCATTGGTATCGTGTTCTCTATCCATAAAACTGTCTTTCTGGCGCCTCTTGCAGCTATTTCCGCTGGGGCGCCTCGTTAAAGTCTTTCCTGATCTCGGTTTCTTCTGGGTCTAGCAGATCCGACCCCGGATCGCCTGGCGCTTCCAGCGCGTCTTCGACTTGTCCACAGCTTTGTTGGGTCGGGTGGACCCCGAAGCCGAGTTCGACAAAGCTCGAGAGGATCGTCCAAAGCGCATGGATGATCCCTTCCTTTTGGGCCGGGCTCAGCGCCTCGTCCTCAAGATAGGCCTGGCAGCGCGCCACATCAATCTCGACGCTGCGGCCTTGGCCGATCTGCATGGCCTTTGTCATCGCGCGGTTGAGATCGGGCAGGCCTCTTTGCTCATGGTCCTTCATCGCCTTGGTTCTCCTTTCCATCTGCGGCGCGCATACGCCAGGGATTGCGCATGGGGCGGCCATGCGCAGGTCTCTGCTTTCATCAAGCATTGCTGTTGCCGCTGGCTCCCCGGCTCTAAGCACAGGGAGGCAAGCATCGGGTTGTGCATCTCTTCGCAATCGCAGCATAGCTGCGGCTTTGCGCGCATGACCCTTACCTTAAGTATACAATCTTTAGTTGAGCCGCTGCAAATTTGGGGAGGGTGCCTCATTGCGCCGAGCCTCCGTTTGACCAGTGGATCAGCGGGCAGTGATCGCCGCCTCGGGTAACGATGCCCTCCGAGATCCCGGGGATGCCGAGATACCGGCACCAGGTCCCGCGCCGGTCATACTCCCAGAGCAGATGCGGCCAGCCATAGGTCTGGATCACGAGGGCTGTGGCCCCTACCAGAATCAGTGGCTTGACAGCGGTGACGCTGGCGAGCGCCGTCAGAGCGGGACGGATCACCGGGCGCTTCGTGCGTGCGATCTTGCGCGTGCCCGCTTTGGTCGCCTTGGCGGTGCCCCAGCCGAGGCGCAGCTTGACCTTCCCCAGAAACCGCTTGCCGCCATGGAGCGGGTTGTTCGAGACCAGATACCGCCAGGGGCTGATCTCGTGATAACCGACCTTGAGCGCTCTTGCGGGCGGCAGGTTCTGGATGAAGAGGATCTGTTCGTCGTTCGGCAACCGGCGGATCTGGTCGGGCGTCAGCAGGGGCCTGCGCATCCGGCCCAGTGAGAGGTTCGGCATCTCGCCCAGGTTCTGGCCCAGCCGCGCGTCGATGAGCAGTTTCTCAAAGGCGTCGTTGTTGCTCAGGATGGTGAAGGCATTGGTGAGCGTGGCCTCAGCGAACCGACGCTGAACTCGATTAAGGCCTATCGTAGTCCTTGAAACCCACCCGATAGAGGAACGGCCCAAAACGGACATTGGCGACGTGGGCCCAGTTTCGCAGGCGCATTCCCGTTAGCGGACGTCTGCTGCGGCATGCGCGAAATCTCGTACTGAGCGTTGGATCGCAGTGCGGATGAAGGCGAACTCTACGGCTCAGATCGCGAGGGCCAGAGTTCAGAGCGCTCACCCCACCTCGTCGGTCCATACCCGAAATCTCGTCAGCACGTTCGGCCCGAAGCTATGGGTCAGAGGCACGTCCGCGGCGTCGCGGCCGAAGGCGATTGGGACGCGGCCGCGCCGGGGTGTTAGGTTGCGCGGGTCGAAAGTGCGCCACGCGCCGCCCAGAGCAGCACTCCATCCATGCGGCGAAGTCTATATCCGCATAGGGCGGCGGCTGGCCGATGTCGCTGACATAGCCGGTGCAGTAACGTGTCGGGATGTTCAGAGCCCGGCAGAACGCGATCGCAAGGTGCGTGAAGTCGCGGCAGGCGCCAACCTGCTCGGCATATGCTTCCGTCGCCGTGCGGGTCGGGGGCGCGGCCATATAGTCGAACGTGATGTTGTTATGCACGAACTCGCCGATCGCCTGGACACGCCCCCAGCCGGGCGCGGTGTGGCCGAACAAGCGCCGACACAGTGATCAGGATCGCCGCCGACCCCAAGCACTTGGGCGCCCGGGTCGGGATCACGTCAGGACTTCATACCTGGGGCTCGGCAATGACCCATCACCCGCATGTGCATATGATCGTTCCGGGCGGTGGGC
>JBCDAS010000146.1:0-10197 GCA_039185235.1 Pseudomonadota bacterium | reverse complement strand
CAGACTGTGCGACCAATCGGCGGGGGAGATCCAATGGACAATTGGCAAGAGGCAAGTGCGGCGGATCTGGGCCGCGCGATCGGCGAAGGCGTGCTCGACCCGCGCGAGTTGACCGAGTGGTTCATCGAAGCGATTGGCACGCATCCTGACAGCGGAATGATCTATGCTCGGACCACACCAGCGCGTGCCCGGATCGAGGCCGAGGCCGCCCATGCCCGCCAACAGTCCGGCAATAGGTCCGGGCCGCTCGACGGTGTGCCGATCTCCTGGAAGGACAATTTCGACACCGCCGGGGTGGCGACCGAGGCGGGCTCGCGCCTGTTGGCGGGCCGGGTGCCGACGGCGGATGCCCCCGCGCTAACTCATGCGACCCAGGCGGGGCTGATCTGCCTCGGCAAGACACATCTGACCGAGCTTGCCTTCTCGGGCCTCGGGCTCAATCCGATGACAGCGACCCCGCCAAACCGGTTTGACCGGCGCCGGGTGCCGGGGGGCTCATCCTCGGGCGCCGCGGTCTCGACCACATCGGGTCTGGCCGCCGCTGGCATCGGGTCGGACACCGGCGGATCGGTCCGTGTGCCTGCGGTCTGGAACGGTTTGGTTGGCCTCAAGACCACGATCGGCGCGGTTTCTGGCGAAGGGGTGGTTCCGCTCTCGGTGACTTTCGATACACCCGGGCCCTTGACGAAGACCGTGGAGGACGCCGCGCTGTTGTTCGACGCGATGACGGGCCGGAACGGACCGGTGGCACAGGCTGAGAAGCCGGCGCGCCTCGTCCTTGCCGAGACCTTGATGATGGATGATCTGGATCCGGAGGTTGCCGAGGGCTTCGACGCCGCGATGGGGCTCCTCTCGAATGCCGAGATCGAGATTGCTCCCGCGCCAGTACCCGAAATCCAAGAGAGTGCGGAGGTCCTCTCCAGCCATGGCGGCGTCATTGTCTCCGAGGCGTGGCGCCAGTGGCGGGAAACCGTCGAGGCCCAGCCTGACACCATGTTCCACCAGATCGAGACTCGCTTTCGAGGAGGTGCTAACTACTCCGCCGAGGATGAGGCCCATGCCCGTCAGGTGCAGGCAAGGCTGCATCAAGAGATCAGCGCCCGGATCGACGAGGGGGGCATGCTGGTCATGCCCACCAGCCCGATCCTACCACCGTTCATCTCGAAGCTGTTGGGCGATAATGAGTACTACACCGCGCGCAATCTGTTAGCGCTGCGGAACACGCGGCAGGGTAATCTGCTGGGGCTCTCGTCCATCACGCTCCCGACGCAGACGCCAATGGTCGGCATAATGCTGTTCGCGGGCGCCCATGAAGAGAACCGGCTGATCGCTGCCGGTCGGGCATTGGAGCCGATCTTGGCTGGATGATCAGTTCAGGATCAGCGCGTCCGGCCAGTTTTCATTGCCCTTGGTGATGAAGAGCGCCTGTTTGTCCAGCCACTGCTCGTGAACATTCATATTGAGGTTCAAGTAGAGCTTGCCATCAACCACCTTGTAGATCTCGGGGTTGATCCCAACGGGTCGACCATCGCCCTGTGCAATCGCCCAGGCGCAGTAGCCACCATATTGCGGCGCGTATTTCTCGGGGTTGGCGGCAAAGCGGTCCCGGTTGGCGGGCGTCGCAAACAGCCATTTGGCGCCCTTCCACTCGACCATCAACGCGGGGTTGCCCTTCGATGGCCGGGCTTGCGTGAAGTAGGAGACCACATCATAGCCCTTGAGAGCATGCCCCTTCACATCAGCGAAGATTTCGGGATCGCGGAGTTCCTTGGCGGCCGCAGGGCTGGCGGCGAGGAGGGCGATCATGATGGCTGCGGTCAGGCGGATCATTCGGGGGCTCCTTTAGCTCTGGATCTCGTATCAGAGTGTGAAATTACGGCTGCCAGGTCAAGAAATTGGCGATCAGGCGCAGGCCGACCTCTTGGCTTTTCTCGGGATGGAACTGGGTGCCTGCCATGTTGTCACGGGCGACGACCGCCGTGACGGTTTCGCCATGGGTGGTCTCGGCGATCCGGTGCTGCGGCGCGCGGGTCTCGAGATGGTAGGAGTGGACGAAATAGGCATGCGCCCCCGCCTCGATCCCGTCAAAGAGCGGGTGCTCGCCAAGCGTGAGTTCATTCCAGCCCATATGCGGGATCTTCAAGGCCGGGTTCTCAGGCTCCAACCGGACGACATCGCCGGGGATCCAGTCAAAACCGGGCGTCTCGCCATGCTCCAGCCCGCGGGTCGCCATCAGCTGCATACCGACGCAAATGCCGAGGAAAGGGTGGCCCGCTTGCACCCGGCCCTCGATCGCCTCGAACATGCCGTCGATGGCAAGAAGACCCCTATGGCAATCCGCATAGGCGCCGACACCCGGCAGGACCACCCGGTCCGCTTTGGCCACATCCTCCGGATCGGCGGTCACCAGGATATCCGCCTCCCGCGCCGCCATGCGCTGGAACGACTTCTGGGCCGAGCGCAGGTTACCCGAGCCATAGTCGATGATCGCAACCGTCATAGCGTGCCTTTGGTCGAAGGGATCGCATCCGCCTTGCGCGGATCGGGCTCGACGGCCGCGCGCAGCGCCTGGGCCACCGACTTGAAGCTCGCCTCAGCGATATGGTGCGAATTTACGCCGGATAGCGCCTCGACATGCAGCGTGACGCCGCCGTTCATCGCGAGGGCTGTAAAAAACTCGCGAACAAGCTCGGTATCGAAGGTCCCGATCTTGGGCGCCGTGAACGCGACATTCCACACCAGGAACGGCCGGCCTGAGAGATCCAGCGCCGAGCGCACGAGGCACTCATCCATCGGCAACAAACACGAGCCATACCGCCGGATCCCACGCTTGTCGCCCAGCGCCTCACCCAGGGCTTTGCCGAGCGAAATGCCAACATCCTCAACGGTATGATGGTCGTCGATATGCAGATCTCCGGTCGCTCGCACCTCCAGATCGATCAGCGAGTGCCGGGCCAACTGGTCCAACATATGATCGAAAAAGCCCACGCCGGTCTGGTTGTCATACGTCCCAGTGCCGTCAAGGTTGACGGTGACTGAAATCTCCGTCTCGGCGGTTTTGCGGCTGATCGTGGCCTTGCGCATCTCGGCATCCTTTCGTTCCGCCGCCTCTCTACACGGGGTGCCCGCCGGTAGCAATTGCTTGCAGGATCGCTATATTTTCGCCTTGCTTGAAGGTAAGGATCCCAGAATGACAGAGACCGACTTCCCCCGCTGGCACGGGACGACCATCGTCGCAGTCAAGCGCGGCACCCAGGTTGCCGTCGCGGGCGATGGGCAGGTGAGCCTTGGCAACACGGTGATCAAGGGCAATGCGCGCAAGGTGCGGCGGATCTCGCCCGGGGGGCATGATGTGGTTGTGGGCTTTGCCGGAGCCACAGCGGATGCGTTCACTCTCCTTGAACGTCTGGAGGCGAAGTTGGAGGCAGCACCCGGCCAGTTGATGCGCGCCGCGGTGGACATGGCCAAGGACTGGCGCACGGACAAATATCTCCGCAATTTGGAGGCTATGCTGATCGTCACAGATGGGAAAACCCTGCTGGTGGTAACCGGAGTGGGTGATGTGCTCGAGCCCGATGGCGGTGTGGCGGCCATTGGCTCTGGCGGCAATTTCGCATTGGCGGCGGCGAAAGGGCTGATGGAGGGAGATGGAGATGCCGAGAGCATTGCGCGCAAAGCGCTCGATATCGCGGCGGAGATCTGTGTCTTCACCAATGGCAACGCAATCGTGGAAGTGATCGGCGACTAGAATGACCCATGCCCCGATGATGATCGACCCATCGGGCCGCCCGCTGAAACGGGCGGGTTTCGAGGCGATTTTTGCGATCGGTCTGCTCTTTGCCTGGACGATCATCATGGGCGGGGTGTTCTCGCTGATGGGTCGCGGGCCGGAGATGGCCGAAGCAGTCGCATGGCCGATGTTCACCCTGATGGCGCTCACCTGCTTTTGCTGGTGGTTTTGCGAGATCGTGGTCGGGCGCTGGCGGCTGATCTGGCCTGGCTCGGCACTTGGGATCGTGGGGCCTCTGTCCCTGGGCTTTGGGCTGGCTTTGTCGACGCCAGAGCTGCGCGGAGGGCCCTTCCTTCCACGCTTGTCGATTATCGCCATGGTGGCGGGCATGGGGATGATCCCGTTCCTCTTCCGGTTCAAATTGCCCGGACTGGTCTCGCCAATCATCACTTTCTCGCTGGTTGGCCTGTTCCTCGAGCTCTACGGCGCCGATGAGCAGCGCATGATGCAGGTGGAGGGCTTCTCGCCCCGCGGCATCGTCGCGGCCCTGCTGAGCGAGTGGTACTTCGTGGCGATCTTTGGCGTGCTCGGCGTCTTTGCTGCGGTGATGGCCCGCCGTCTGGACATGGATATGCGCCAAGGCAACTTTGCCCTGGCAGCCGCCCGCCCGCTGCATCTGATCGGCGTCGGTGTAACGGCGTTGGTGAGTGGGCGGCTCCTCGGCATGTTGCCCTCGCCTCTGGATCTGGTCGGGCTTCTGATCGTGGCGATTGCGGTGGTGTTCTGGACGCTTAGGATCAACCGAATGGCGGTCGGCACCGCGGCGCATCTGGCGATGACGAAACCGCTGGTCTATGCGATCACCATTCCGCTCGGCCTGCGCCTCGACATCTATGACTGGTCCTATCTGATCACGGCAATCGTGGTGGTTTGGCTTGTAGCCTGGCCTTTTATGCATAAATGGTCGGCCAATGCCGGATGGACCCTGGGGCCCGGAGGCACCATTCCTCCTGAAGACCGCGACGGGTGGGTGTGGCGTTACTGGCCCTATGCGGGGATGTCGATTTACGAGGATACCGCCGATGACCGAGCTGCCTCGCGAGACCATCAAGGCGCCTAGGCGCCGATGATCGCCCCGGATGATATCAAGGCCGCTGTCAGTTCGGGCGTGCTGAGTGAGGCGCAGGCCGCAGACCTCACTGTCCTTGCCCAGAAACGCGCCGGCGCGCGTGTATCCGCTTCTGCCGACGATGAGCCGTTTGAGCTTTTTCGTGGGCTCAATGATGTGTTTGTCACGGTCGGGATTGGTTTGCTCGCCTTCGCAGGTGGCCTCGGTGGCGAGTTAGTCGCTCTGGCGGATCTGGGGCCTGCGTATCAAGCAGCTCTGTTTGCAAGCTATGGGCTTTTGCTCTGGGCCATGGCCGAATACTTCACCCGCAAGCGCCGCATGGTTTTGCCGAGCCTGATGATTGCGGGCCTTTTTACTGTTTGTTTGTTGATCGCGGGGTCTTTGGTGAGCCTCCATATATCTGGACAGCGCGTCTGGGTCGCAGAAGCTGCCGCCCTTGGCGCGATGGTGGGCACAACGGCCTTCTATCTCCGATTCAAGCTGCCTTTTGCGATCTTCCTGACGGCGCTGTCGATCCTGTTGGCCATTCTGGCCGTGACCGATGTCTTGGCACCGTTGGAGCAACTGCAAGACAGCTCTCTGATGTTCAACCTGATCGAAGCACCCGAGGTCGCCCTGATCCTTCTGGCATTCGGCCTCGCTTGCTTTGCCATTGCCCTTCGCTTTGACCTGAGCGATCCGCACCGGATGACGCGCAGGTCAGCTTGTGCCTTCTGGCTGCATCTTCTGGCAGCGCCGGCCATCGTGAACACGGTCGCCCTGACGCTCTACGAGAGCGAGGGAGCCTTGGCGACTTTGGCACTGGTTCTGATCATCCTTCTGATCGCCCTGATCGCTCTGGTGATTGATCGACGGTCCCTCCTGCTGGCCGCGGTTGCCTATATCGGCGCCGTCATGAGCCTCGCCTTGGATGGGCTTGACGGACTGGCTGGAGGTGCCGTTGTCTTTCTTCTGCTGGGGCTCTTGATCACCACGCTTGGTGCAGGCTGGACGCGCCTCCGCAACAGCCTTATGCGGGCCTTACCTAAGTTTCCTGGTAAAGACCGCCTGCCCCCTTACGTGAAAGCACAAACATGACCGACCTGACCCCCCGCGAGATAGTATCGGAGCTTGACCGTTTTATCATTGGTCAGGGCGATGCAAAGAAAGCGGTCGCCGTCGCGCTGCGCAATCGCTGGCGCAGGCAGCGGCTAGAAGGTGATATAAAACAAGAGGTTAGTCCTAAGAATATCCTCATGATTGGGCCGACTGGGGTGGGAAAAACTGAGATCTCGCGGCGGTTGGCGAAGCTTGCCAATGCGCCGTTTCTCAAGGTTGAGGCCACCAAATTCACCGAAGTTGGCTATGTCGGCCGCGATGTCGACCAAATCGTCCGCGATCTGGTCGAGGCCGCCATTGTCATGACCCGCGACACCTGGCGCGAGGAGAAACGCGCCGCCGCCCACGCAGCGGCCGAGGAGCGGGTGCTCACCGCCCTGGTCGGCGCCCATGCCTCGGAGCCTACCAAGAACTCGTTCCGCAAGAAGCTCCGTGATGGGTTGCTCGACGACACCGAAGTGGAGATCGAGATCGCCGACACGTCGAACCCCATGGCCATGCTGGACATCCCCGGCATGCAGGGCCAGGCGGGCATGGCCAATCTGGGCGACCTCTTCGGCAAGGCCTTCACCGGGCGCACCAAGCGCCGCAAGATGTCCGTGGCCGACAGCTACCAGATCCTGATCGACGAGGAGGCCGACAAGCTCCTTGACCAGGAGGAGATCACGCGGGCCGCCGTCGAGGCGGTGGAGGGCAACGGCATCGTCTTCCTCGACGAGATCGACAAGGTCTGCGCCCGCCAGGAGGCCCGCGGCGCCGATGTCTCGCGCGAAGGCGTCCAGCGCGACCTGCTGCCCCTGATCGAAGGGACGACGGTCGCCACCAAGCATGGCGCGGTGAAGACCGACCATATCCTCTTCATTGCGTCAGGCGCGTTCCATATCGCCAAGCCGAGCGACCTGTTGCCCGAGCTTCAGGGCCGCCTGCCGATCCGGGTGGAATTGCGCGCACTGACCGAGGCGGATTTCACACGCATCCTGACCGAGACGGATAATTCCCTGACAAAACAATACGTTGCCATGATGGCGACCGAGGGCGTGACGGTGGAGTTTTCCGATGACGGAGTGGCCGCCCTGGCCAAGATCGCGGCCGAGGTGAATGCCCAGGTAGAGAATATCGGCGCCCGCCGGCTCTACACCGTGATGGAAAAGGTCTTCGAAGACCTCAGCTTCACGGCCCCCGACCGCGAGGGCGATAAAGTGCTGATCGACGCCGCGATGGTTGAGGGGTCGCTTGGCGATCTGGCGAAGGCGGTGGATGTTTCGAGATATGTTTTGTAGATAGGCGGATTGTGCCTGTATTGAATTTTGAGACTACATATTGCGGTCAAATTTGCACCTAACTTCAAAGTAGCTTGGCAGTTTGAAGTTTTTGACTCTAAACTTCAATCTTCGGCTTGAAGTTGAACTATAGAGATCAAAATGGACGCCTCTCAATTTACTGATCCTACTGCAGGACGATTGGTCCCGACAATCAAGGGGCAACTGGCTTTCGTACCGGCACCCTTGCCGCCAAAGATTGATATGGGTCCGATCGCTGTAACTTTTGGGGCGGCAATGCAGGCACTTGGCGAACTAAAGGGTGCTTGTCGCAGGTTGCAGAATCCATATGTACTCGTCCGACCTCTTCAAAGACGCGAGGCACTAACGTCTTCTGCAATGGAGGGAACCTTCTCATCAGAAGACAACTTGGTTCTAGTCGGCATAGTAAAGAATCAGAAGCCAGATTTTGCTGCAATTGAAGTGCGTAATTACTTGGATGCGCTACACAATGCGATTATTTCATTGCCCAGTCTGCCGATATCTCACAGAACAATTAAAGACGCGCATCGAACGTTGATGTCGGGAGTGGGTAGTCAACGAGGCAGCCATCGACGACCCGGTGAATACAAGCAAGCACAAAATTGGATCGATCATAGAGAGATAGCAGACTCTAGATTTATCCCGCCCCCTCCTTCCGAGACTCAAGAGTGTATGGATCAGTTGGAGGCTTACCTAAACCGCGAAGATCAGACTCTTCCCTCTCCGTTAGTCGACCTTGCGTTAGTGCATTATCAATTCGAAACTATTCATCCATTTGATGACGGGAACGGCCGACTCGGCAGGATGCTTATTTCACTAATGTCGATGAACTCTGGGCTCCTGGACATGCCTGTTCTGTATATGAGCCCTTCGATTGAACGAGATAAGGACAAGTATATAGACTTGATGTTTAATGTTTCGACGACCGGTGATTGGGCGTCTTGGCTCGAATTCTTCTTCGAAAAAGTCTGCGAAAGTGCAACCGATACAATCTCTTTAATTGACCGATTAATTGACCTAAATTTGGAGTACAGAGAATTAGTTTCGAACAGTGTAAGGTCTGCGAATGCTTTGCAGATTGTCGATTTTGTTTTTGAATCTCCAGCTCTTGCAGTTTCTGACGTTAAGGTTAGAACAGGTTTATCGGACCGAGCTTCTAGAAATTTGATGGACAAGCTGGTTGAGCTCGAAATTCTAGTCGAGATCCCGGAGTTATACCCAAAGATTTTTTTAGCTCCGAGGATTCTGACAATAGCATCTGACTAACCTTGGTCAAAGTCACCCCCGCCCCAAAATCTCCGGATGCATCTCATTGGCCTTGTAGCGGGCGTAGCGGACTTTGTCGCAGATGCCGTAGCGTTCGAGTTTGATGAGGGCGTTTGAGGCGTAGCCGTGGGGCAGGTTGTAGCCGAGTTCGTTGAGGGTCTGGTGCACCTCGGCGACTTTGATGACCTTTCGGCGGTTCTGGGCGAGGAAGTCGATCACGGCGCGCTCGCGGCCCAGGAAACGCTCGGTCGAGCGGGGGCCGTAGTGGATCGCGGCCTTCAGGTCCAGCATGTCGAACCGGTGGTCGCGCCGCTCCGCATCCGAGAGGGTGAGATAGGTGGTGCGGGCGGCCTCGTAGAGGCGGAGCACCTTGCCCTCCTGCCCGCGGATCTCTGATCGCAGGTCGTCGAGATAGGACTTCTCGGACTGCAATTGGCCGATCAGACCGGTGAGGAGGTTGGTGACGGGGGTGGTAGGCGTTGGGTCGGACATGCGCGATCTCCCGCGATTTCGGGTGACAAAGTTGAAGCTCTGAAGGGGGTTAACGGGAGCATGACAAATCGGGACAAATTTTCCGTTAATTCGGAGAAAACGGGAAAACCGCGGATCTCGGGGGATCTAGACCAAAATCGTTTCAACCTGAATCAGGTTGGAAAAGAATTTTGGTCCAGAGTCATATGCTTGAGCAAAATCCTAGGATCTGATTGATCCAATCAGATCCGTTTTTGCTCTAGGGCGCGGAGGGGAGTGGGCGATCTGGAGGGTGTTTTGGGCGCGTTTGGGGTTCAAAGCATCAGCGTCGGGCGTGCTGTTTGAGGTATCGCCAAAGCGCCCTCCTGCGGGAGGTCGGGTGGGGCATGCTCAGCGAGCGTTCGAGATCAGGAGCGGGGGGTTGATCTCGCGCAGCAGCTTGCGGAGGATCGCTTCGGGGTAGTCTTCGAAGCCTTGGGCGATCTCGACAAAGGCGCCGTCGCCGGCGATGACGTCGGCGATGAAATGGGCCTCGGGGTCGGGTTTGGCGCCTTTGATCACCAGGCCGTTGATGACATAGCCTTGGGCGGCGAGGCGGTCGGCGATTTCATTGGGCGCGCGGCCTTCGTTTGAGACCCCGTCGCCGGAGACATCGATGACCCGGCGGTCACAGGTTTGCGGGGCCTCGGCGCTGATTTGCTCGGCAAAGGCCAGCGCCTCTCCGATCGCGGTCGAGTAGTTGCGCCAGACCCGGCGGGAGGCGGTGAGTTCCTGACCATAGGCAAAGCTGGAGGCGCCATCGGTCAGCAGCCGCCAGGGCGTGACCTGGCGTTGGCGCGAGCGGCCGGACCATTGCATATGGGTGATCAGGAGCCCGCCCTCGAGCGCCTCGAGCGCCTCGAACATGCGTTTGTCGCGGAAGGCATCCGCCAGCCCGCCCGCCTGGAGCGCGTATTCCTGTTGGTCGATCGAGCCCGAGACATCGGTGGCCAGGATCAGCTCCAGCGCGCAGGCGAGGGCCGGGCCGGGAAGGAGGGCGGTGAGGACCAGCCACCTCATCTGGCGCCTATGATGGTCTGCGCGTTGATCTCGCGGAGCAGTTTGCCGGTCATGACGTAGCGGTATTCCTCGAAATCCCGGGCGATGGCGACGAAGGCGTCGGGGCCCTGCATGACATGGGTTCTGTAGTAGATCGCAGGGTT
>JBCDAS010000145.1:0-10277 GCA_039185235.1 Pseudomonadota bacterium | reverse complement strand
TGCTTTCTTCTCTAGACGGCGCTGGTGGAGCGCGGGTTCGGTGTAGCCGGAGGGCCAGTCGACGCCTTTGAAGACCAGATCGCAGGCGGCTTGAAAGGCGATGCCGTCGAAACCCGGCGCCATGGGCTCATACGCGGGATCACCGGCATTCTGTTGGTCAACGACGCCGGCCATGCGTTTCAGGGTCTCCATCACCTGGTCTTGCGAGCAGATGCCATGGACCAGCCAGTTGGCGATATGCTGGGACGAGATCCTGAGCGTCGCGCGATCCTCCATCAGGCCGACATTGTTGATGTCGGGCACTTTGGAGCAGCCTACGCCCTGGTCGACCCAGCGCACCACATAGCCAAGGATGCCTTGGGCGTTGTTGTCGAGCTCGGCCTGGATCTCCTCCATCGACCAGTTCGGACGATCGGCCAAAGGAATGGTGAGGATCCGGTTCAAATCGGCGCGGGAACGGGATTCGAGCTGCTCCTGACGCTCGGCGACCGAGATCCGGTGGTAGTGGATCGCGTGGAGCGTGGCCGCCGTCGGGCTCGGCACCCAAGCGGTGTTGGCGCCTGCTTTGGGGTGGCCGACCTTTTGCTCCAGCATATCGGCCATCAGGTCGGGCATCGCCCACATGCCCTTGCCAATCTGGGCCGTGCCATCGAGGCCGCATTCGAGGCCGACATCGACGTTCCAGTCCTCGTAGGCCTTGATCCATTCCTGCTGCTTCATCTCAGTCTTCTTGACCATCGGGCCCGCTTGCATCGCGGTGTGGATCTCGTCGCCTGTGCGGTCGAGGAAGCCCGTATTGATGAAGGCAACGCGGGATTTGGCGGCGCGGATGCATTCCTTGAGGTTCACCGTGGTGCGGCGTTCCTCGTCCATGATGCCGAGTTTCACCGTATTGCGGGGCAGTTTCAGCATATCTTCGATGGCGGCCATCATGGCGTCGGTGTTCTTCACCTCCTCCGGTCCGTGCATCTTGGGTTTGACCACATAGACAGAGCCGGTGCGGGAGTTGCGATCGCCTTCGCTCTTTTGGATGTCATGCATGGCGATCATCACTGTGCAGACCGCGTCCATGATCTCCTCGGGGATCTCGGAGCCGTCTTCGAGCAGGATTGCCGGGTTGGTCATGAGCGGGCCGACATTGCGGACCAGCATCAGCGAGCGGCCCGGCAGCAGGAGATCGCCACCATCAGGGGCGGTGTAGAGCCGGTCGGGGTTCATTTTCCGGGTAAACGTGGACCCGCCCTTGGTCACCTCCTCGGTCAGATCGCCCTTCATCAGGCCCAACCAGTTGGAATAGCTGAGCTTCTTATCCTCGGCATCCACAGCGGCGACCGAGTCCTCGCAATCCATGATCGTGGTCACAGCGCTTTCCAGGATCACATCCGCCAGGCCCAGCGTGTCGTGGCGGCCGATCGGGCCTTCGAGATCCAAAACCAGCTCGATATGGAGGTTGTTGCGTTTCAGCAGCACCGCCGAAGGTGCAGCCGGGAAGCCGCGATAGCCGACGAACTGCGCGGGGTCCATCAGGCCGGATTTGCGCGCACGGGTCGCCACGCCGTCACGCGCGGTCAGTTCGGGGATCAGCGTGACTTCGAGCTTGCCATCGACCACGGCCAGCGCCTCGACATGGGCCCAGGAGGCACCCGGTTCAGCCAGCGCCACCACGCCCGAGAGATGCGCTTTCGCCCAGGTCACCACGCGGCCCCCGCGGCGGCGCACATAAGGACCCTTTGGCGCCGGTGAGCCCAGCGCATCCGTGCCATAAAGCGCGTCATAGAGCGAGCCCCAGCGCGCGTTCGCCGCGTTGATCGCGTAACGCGCATTCATTATCGGCACGACCAATTGCGGCCCCGCGATGTCCGAGAACTCGCGATCGACATTGGGGGTGTTCACTTTGAAATCCGGGCCTTCGGGGACGATATAGCCGCTCTCCTCCAGCATGATCCGATAGGCGGTTGGCGAGTGCTGTTTGCCCTTGCGCGACAGGTGCCACTCATCAATCTCCTTCTGGATCTCCTCGCGCCGCGCGACCTGGGCGCGGTTCCTGGGGGCGAACTCCTTGGCGATCGCGCCAAAGCCGTTCCAGAAATCGCTGGAGGCCAGGCCAGTGCCCGGCAGTGCCTCGGTCTCAAGGAAATCATAGAGCTCGCGCGCGACTTTCAGCCCGGCAATCTCAACCCGTTCGGTCATGTCCACCTCGTTGGAATGTGTCGATTACGTCTGACCTCACCCCGTATGCGGACGAAAGGAAACTTTCAAACCCTTTCAGGAAGTCTTCCGCGTAATGGAAACAAGAACGGGCTGATCGTGCGCAAGCGCAATTGGCCCAGGGCAAACTGGGGCGACTTCGCAGATGCGCAGCGGGGAAACGAGGCGCGAGGCTGGCGGAACCGCCGAGCCTTTGAGCCTCCGGTCAGTCGTTCTTCTCACCCAGGCGACGCGCGACTTCCGCCTCGATCAGGCGCTGGACATTGGCCGAGATATTTTGGCCGATCTCGCCCATCAGTTCTTCGTTGATCACGCGTTTGATCATGGCCTCAAGCGCGGCTTCATCGAGGGCCAGGGCGTTGACCGGCTCTGCGGGAGGTTCTGCGTCCATCGGGTAGAGCGGCACAGCCTCGAGCGCGGCGATCCCGGTTCCGATCTCCTCGGGCTCTTCGATCAAGGTGTCGTTGGCGCCGGGTGAGACGGTCTCGATCAGCGGTGTCTCGTCCAACAGCTCCTCGATCGTCTCCATCGCGGGTTCAGAATCGCCATCGCCAAGCTCGTCTTCGGCATCGAGGATCTGCGCCTCTTCCACGGGCTCGGGCTCTTCAGGAGCTGGATCTTCCTCAGCCTCTACTGGGGCCGGATCCTCCAAGACTTCGGCCTCTTCGACGGGTGTGTCGAGGACCATCGGTTCCTCTTCAGGCGCAGGCTCGGGCTCGCTTTCAGGCGCAGGTTCGGGCTCGCTCAGCACCATCGGCTCTTCGGTCTCGTCCGGCTCTGCTGCCGCTTCCGGCTCAGGCTCGGGCTCGCCCAGAACCATCGGTTCTTCGGCTTCTGGCTCGGATGCTGGTTCGTCCAGCACCATGGGTTCTTCGGGCTCGGGCTCTCCAAGAACCATCGGTTCTTTTGTCTCGGCCTTGATTTCAGGCTCCGGCTCACCGAGGACCATCGGTTCCTCCTCAGCTTCACCCAAGATCATCGGCTCTTCGGGTCCGGGATCGCTTAGGACCATGGGCTCTTCGGCCTCTGGCTCGGGATCCGGAGGCGTCTCACGCTCTGCTTCGCCGAGGACCATCGGCTCTTCCTCGGTCTCGCCCAGGATCATCGGTTCTTCCTCGGGCGCCTCGTCGAGGACCAGAGGGTCCTGCGCAGGGGCTTCTGGCTCGGCCTCCATCTTGGGCGAGAGCTCAAGCGTCTCGGGCTCTTGAGGCTTATCGGGGCCTTTCTCCATGATCTCTTGGGTCAGGGAGAAGATGTCGGAGCTTTCATTGCCCTCAGTCTCGTCTTTGGGCGCCGTCTCGTCCTTTGGCTCCTCGTTTTTCTCCGAGCGGATAATGCGGCGGATCGATGCCATGACATCATCCATGGAGCGCCGTTCATTGTCAGACATGCTCTTTGACCCTTGCGTATTGTTTTTGTCTGGTCACGTCATTGGGTGATCAAGCCCCTCAGGGCCGCCAGTCCAACGACCATACCGTATCATCGGTCTCTTCATAACCAAAATTCACGTCGCGGACGCTGTCGTAATAAGCATTGCCGTCATAGGCTTCGCCCACATCGAGGCCCAGATGCTCGACCGTCATCATGCCCATGGAGAGCAACAGCGCATAGGCGCTGACCTGCTCATCGACCTGAGCGTTGATGAGATTGTCGCGCGCGTCCAGCACCTCTTGTTCCGCATCCAGCACGTCCAGCGTGGTCCGGGCGCCGACTTTCGCCTCTTCTTGCACGCCTTCGAAGGCAAGCTGGGCGGCGCTGACCTCGAGCCGGCCGGCGCGGATCTGCGCTTTGGCGACGTCTAGATCCGACCAGGCTTCGCCGACATTCTCGCGAATGTTGCGCAATTCGGTCGTGATGGTCGCTTCATCCGCCTCAACATCCGCCTGTGCCTGACGGATCGCGCTGTAGTTCGAGCCGCCGCTATAGAACGGGATGGTCAGGAACAGCCCAACGGCGGCATCCCGGTTGATCAGCCCGCGATCGTCATCAAAGGTCGTCGATTGCGAGACCGTTCCCTGTAGGCTGAGCTGTGGCAGGAGCGCCCCAATCGCGGCTTTCACATCAAAGCCCGAGGCTTCGCGCTCCAGCCTGGCTGAAAGCAGTTCCGGGTCGTTCTGGAAGCCGATGATCACGGCCTCCTCCTCGGATTTTGGCAAATCTGGCAGCGGCGGCGCGGGGTCGAGCGTGGTCGGCTCGCGCCCCACGGCCCGGCGAAAGTCATCGCGCGCATTGGCAAGCCCGCCGATCGTTGCGGCCAGATTCGAGCGTGACGCGGCGAGACGCGAGCGGGCCTGCTCGACATCCGTCCGGGTTACTTCGCCCACCTCGAACCGCTCGGTCGCCGCCGAGAGCTGTTCGTTCAAAACCCGCACGTTGTTGCGCGCGGTGTTCAAAAGCGCCTCCTGACGTTTGACGTTCAGATAGGAGACCGCCGCGTTGAACAAGATATCCTGCTCGAGATCTTCCAACAGCGCCTCTTGCGCGGTGATCCGCCGCTCGGCCGCCGTCGTCGTGTTCGCGACCTGGCCGCCCGTATAGATCGGCTGCACAAGGGTGAGGTTGAGCGAGGATGGCATGTCGAACTCATCCAAAGTGCTGGTCCGGGTCTGCAAGCTCGCGGTCCCTGTGACCGAGACCCGGCCACCGGCGCGGGCCTGCACGGCGCTCTCGCTCGCGACTTTGACATTTGCCCGCTGGTTCGCCAGTTCGGGACTGTTTAGATAAGCTTCCGCCAATGCATCGGCAAAACTTTCAGCCTGCGTGGATGCGGGCGCCAGTCCCAGCATCGCGGTCACACTCACAAGTGCGCTCAAACCCCCATATCGCATGCCAATTCTCCTGTTTCTTCCGGCGCCACGTGGCATCGTGGTCGCGGTTGTGAGGTCCCTCAACATCAAAATGAGAACTCAACGCTACGCTCAAAACCCGCAAGCCGAGGGCCGTAGCCGTCAAAATGATAACGCTCGGACAGCGTGCCTCCGGCGCGGGTGAAACTGTAACACGCAGATGTGGCGCCATCGTCGATCAGCGCGACGATGCGCCCCCCCTCCTTCAACTGCTCGCTGAGCGCCAGGGGCAGCTCAGCCACAGAGCCATTCACAAAAATCAGATCGAACGGCCCGTGCGAGGGATCGCCCGCCTGTGGGTCCCCCTGGGTGATCACCGCATTGTTGATCCCAAGCCCTTCGAGCAGCCCTTGCGCTTGGCGCGCCAAACTGTCCTCTGGCTCGACCGCAACGACCATTTCGGCCATCGATGCCAGGATCGCGGTGGAGTAGCCGGAGCCGGGGCAAATCTCCAATACCATGTCCTGAGACTTTACGTTGGCAACTTCGATCATCTTGGCGAAGATGCGCGGCGTCATCATCGCGCGCCCGGTGCCGATCTCGACCTCGATCTCGGCATAGGCAATCTCGCGGCGGGCCTTGGGGACGAATTGCTCACGAGGGATCCGCAGCATTGCGTCAATCAAGGCATATCGGGTGACGTCTGATGGCCGGACTTGGCAGTCCACCATCGCCTGCCGCGCCGCCTGGAAATCGATCATACTGTCCCATCCGAGATCGCCGGTCGTTGCCCCTTTCTCTGCCACATCGCCCCTGAGCACGCAACACGGAGAGGGGGTCAAAAGGGGTACATTGGGCGCAGAAACCGCTAGAATGCGGCTTGTTTACCCCATTTCCTCGGCTCGCTCCTGTGCAAGGCGCAGCGCGGCCTGGAACATCAAGGCCATCAGGATGCCCCAAATCATCCCAAAAAAACCCAGGCCGACGGCCCAAATCAGGATGGTTGCGATGATTTGCATCTTTGTCATACCGAGCTTTTCGCCAATGATCTCGGGCGTATAGCTATAAGCTTCTAACAAGCCCATAATCTTCGCCACAGCCAGCATCAAACCAGTGCGGATCAGCATGTCCCAGCCGGTGCCAAAGCTGATCACGGTCCAGCCAAACCAACCCAAGCCGGGCTCGAGATTGGTGAGCATCAGCACCGCAACCACCGCCATCCCAAGGATCCCGCCGATCTTGGGCACGGCGGTCACCGACCCCAAGATCACCGAGATGAACAGGATCGCGCCGAAGCTGAGCCCAAGCGGCAGGATTATCATTGAGACCGCAAAGAGCACCGAGAGCGTCACGGCCACTTCGAGATAGCCGATCATGAACAGGCTGATCCCGGTCTGAAACAGCTCGCCAAAGCGCAGGACATTGGCTCTGAGCGCCTCGTCCTTGATCCCATTCGAGATCACGGCGCGGTGCATTTTGACCTCTTTCTCCCAGCCGCCCAGGATCGTGCCAACGATGATCGCGCCGATGATCAGCTTCACCCAGTCCTCGAGCACGACACCGATCAGGTTGACGATGCTGCCAAAGACCGACTGGACCATTGTGTTGAGATCCTTGATCGCATCCCCCGCGACGGTGCTGATGGTATTGGAGAGGCCCTGCCAGCCCGCACCCTCTTGCACCTCGACATCGGGAATATAGCCGGGCAGCTGCTCATGCGACCAGGCGAGGAGTTGCTCCACGGTGGCCAGGATCTCGGGCAATTGCGCTTCGAGTTGGACATAGAAGACCTGTGCCTGGTTCTGCATGGCAAAAAGCACCAGCGGCAGGATCAAAAGCGTGATCAACATCAGGCAGAGGGAGACGGCCCTGATCGCCCGCGCTTCGTTTGGAAAGCGCAGATGGTAGTCGATTGTATAGGTTCGCCCACGCAGGACGACGACATAATGGAGCGGGCTGCCAGCCACCAGGCTCTCGATATGCGGGCGCAGACCGACGGCGAAAAAGACGATGCCGATCACATAGACAAAGCCTTTATAGGCCAGGATCGCAGGCAAGATCAGAAAGACCAGCGCGTAGAGCCACAGCGCCAAACCCGCTGGGCTGGGCAGACGGTCGATAATCTTGTCCAAAGCCTGACCTCCCGCTCACACAACCTCCCAGAGGTATGCCGCCGCAACCCGCTAATCAACACGGACAAGCGCTTAAGGCCCTCGTTAACGCCTTTGCGGTAGCTGATGTCGAGAGAGTGCGGGAGGGTCTAATGTCGAAGTCAACTTCGCAGCCTGTTCACTTGCCTGATCGATCGCGGCAAGAGGATCCGGCGGGTAATGAAGTCCGCGAAAGCCTTGAGGACCTGGCGGATACCGGTTCCGCGTCCGAAGATCGGGCGGCGGGCGGCGGTTTTGCTGTCAATCTGATCGCGCTTGGTATGTTTATCGGCGATCAGGTCCAAAGCTTCTTCAGCCGCCTGCTGGGCGAGGCGCCGAAGCGTGGTGACGAAGGCGATATCAGAGCGGCACAGACCACCGAGACGCAGGGCGATGATCAGCCCGGTGCGGCCCAGCCCCAGGGGGAAGAGGCCGCCGCTACAGTCGAAGAAACCGACGCGCCCGTTGAGGAGGAGGACGAAGAAACTCAGAGCGATGTCGAGCTCGTTGAGGTGGTGGTGCCTGATTTCGAGGCGCCTCCGCCGCCTGCAAGTGACGGCGAAACCCCGACCAAGCCAACGCAAAAGATGGAAGTGCCCCCAGATGCCACGGCTGAGAGTGCGGAGATCGTCAGCACTTGGGCCAGCGAGACGAATGATGAGTTGTATGGCGGTGAAGATACGGAGCATGCGGGAGAGGCCAGCTCGGCAGAGGACACGTCGCTGGTCGAAGAGGAGCAGGACCTGCTAACGGACCCACCGGGTGAGCGCCTGCTGGAGCCAGAACCGGATCCCGTAACAGAACCGGAACCAGAGCCCGATCCGGTTCTTGATCCAGATCCCACGCCAGATCCAGACCCAGATCCTGTGCCTGAACCTGATCCCGCGCCTGATCCGAACCCTACGCCGGACCCAGATCCCGTGCCCGATCCAGATCCCGCGCCTGATCCGGACCCTGCGCCGGACCCAGATCCCGTGCCCGATCCAGATCCTGTGCCCGATCCAGACCCAGATCCAGTAGTCCCGGATCCCACACCTGATCCTGATCCGGACCCCGATCCAGATCCAGATCCGACACCCGATCCTGATCCTGATCCAGCGCCCGATCCAGACCCGGATCCTGCGCCTGATCCCGACCCCGATCCTGATCCAGCACCAGAGCCGGATCCGGAGCCTGGCGATCTTGCACGCTTCTATCTGGTCGACACCGAGACCGATGAAGTCATTACAGAGATCGTTGATGGTCAGCCGGTTGACGGGCAGTTGCTGGTCGGACGGGATGTCTCGATCCTGATGGTTCCAGATCCCGACACGCCTGAGCTTGCCGGAGCCGAGAGCGTTCAGTTGAACCTGAACGACGCCTACACGATTACCGAAGATACCGAGCCCTATGCGCTCTTCGGCAAATCGGGAGCGGACTTCTTTTCTGGCACGACACTAGATCCCGGCGATCACAGTCTTGCGTTCTCACTACATTCGCAGGATGGCGCTGGCGGCGATCTTCTGGGCCAGGCCGAACTGAACTTCTCGGTGACGCCGCCGCCTGACCCTGGGTCTCTGGCGCGGTTCTATATTATCGATGGAGACGACGATCAGATCCTGATGGAAGTTGTCGACGGACAGGAGATCGATGGTCTTTTGCTCGCTGGACGCAACATCACGATGATCGTTGTACCGGACGGCGATGCCCCGGGCCTCGATGCTGTTGGAAGCGTGCAACTCGCAATAAACGACGGAGGCACCAATACGGAAAGTGTCGAGCCTTATGCTCTCTTTGGTGACTTCAATGGCGATTTCTTCTCGGAAACCAAATTCGACACCGGGGACTATACGCTGACGTTCTCGCTGCATTCAGATGCTGGCGGCGCGGGCGACCTGCTAGGCAAGACCCAACTCAACTTTAGCGTCTCGACCTATGACGAGAACGATCCAAGCCTCGACGACACGCTGACTGGGACGTCGGGAAATGACACGTTCTCAGCCGGTGCTGGAGAAGACTTAATATATGGTGGTAACTCAACTGACAGCCTCTATGGCGGAACCGGAGATGACACAATCGTTGCGGGTTCGGGCAAAGACCGGGTCTTTGGCGGCGAAGGAGAAGATGTAATTTGGGGCGACGACGGAAGTGACACGATCTATGGCGGGCTTGGGGATGACACCATTGAAGGCAATAGAAACAACGACTTGCTCTACGGTGCGGACGGCAATGACAGCATAGAGGGCGGCAACGGAAATGACCAGATCCATGGCGATGAAGGCAACGACTCGATCGAGGGCAACAGCGGTCACGACACGATCTATGGCGGGCTCGGCAACGATACGATCGACGGTGGAAGCGGGCATGACACAATCTATGGCGGAACCGGTGACGATACGATAGCGGACGGATCAGGGAACGACACGCACTATGGCGGGGACGGCCAGGATTCGCTGTTTGGTGGTGACGCGAATGACATCCTCTACGGTGATGCCGACGAGGATTCGATCGATGGCGGCGCTGGCGACGACACGCTCTTTGGAGGCGATGGCGCGGACACGCTGCAGGGCGGCAACGACAATGACGAGATCCGTGGTGATGCAGGCCAGGACACGCTTTACGGCGGGGAAGGAGGCGATCTCGCCTATGGCGGTGACGATGATGATGTCATTGACGGCTTCACCGGAGACGACACGCTTTATGGCGATTCTGGGCACGACACGATCTATGGAGACGAAGGTCTGGATACGCTCTATGGCGGCGAAGGTCAGGATACGCTCTATGGCGGTCTTTGGGCAGATACGCTCTACGGTGGCACTGACGGAGATCAAATCTACGGCGAAGGTGGGCTAGACGAGGCCCATGGCGAGGCAGGCGACGACACCATCTTTGGTGGCATCGGTACCGATACGCTCTATGGCGGGAGCGACAACGACTCGCTCAGCGGTGATGAAGGCCAGGACACGCTTTATGGCGATGCTGGCGACGATACGTTGGAAGGCGGGTTGGACGAGGACACGCTCGAAGGGGGCGCCGACCAAGACACCCTCTATGGCGGAGATAACAATGATAGCATCACCGGCGATAGCGGCGATGACGAAGCCTATGGCGGCACTGGCAGCGACCTGGTCGAGGGCGACACCGGCGACGACAG
>JBCDAS010000144.1:0-10337 GCA_039185235.1 Pseudomonadota bacterium | reverse complement strand
TTCAGGGGCGACTGGGGCATTCATCCTGGTCTCTCCTCATCCCAATCCCGCAAGCGGGGCTGCTTCGACGTAAAGCCCGGCATCGAGCCGGCGTTTGTGGAAAGCTTCGATCCTCTCGGCCACATCACCTGGTGCGCGGGCAACCATAATGGCGAGCAACCCCTCCATCAGGGCGGTCACTGCGGCATGGCTCTCGAAGATCTGCGGTGTATGGGTGGGTGAGACCAGTGCGAAGTCTGCGACCCGGGTCAGGGGTGAGGTCACACTGTCGCTCACGCCAACAACGGTCGCTCCAGCGTCCCGTGCAAAGTCGACCGCAATAAGTGTCTCGGAACGATAGGGTTGGAAGGTCAGCGCCACCAGTACGTCCTGAGGCCCTATCCCAGCAACGTCATCGATCGGCTGGCTTCCATGGCGTGGGATCGGCACGATGTTCTCGAACCCCATCCGCGCCACATACCAGAACTTATGAGCCAGAGCATAGGCCGCTCCCATGCCCAGCACATACACCCGCTTGGCTCCAAGCATCGCATCGGCAATCGCCTCCAGCTTGGCCGGGTCCTGACCTTGCCACATCGCTTCTATATTGGTGGATGTCGCCTCTGCCATCCGGGCGACGACCTCGGCGGCACCGCCACGCTCGGCCATCTCATGAAGCCAATCGGCGCGATCGCGATACCCGCCTAACCCCTCGGTGACCATGAAGTCGCGGAACCGCTCACGCATTGGCTCATAGCCATCATATCCGATCGCCTGGGCCAGGCGGACGAGCGTGTTCGGGTGGACCTCGGCCTTGGACGCCAGCGCCCGCATCGACTGGACACCCACCTCGCGCGGATTATCAATCAGAAACCGCGCCGCACGCTGAAGCTGAGCCGAAAAAGCGTCAAACTCCGCGGTCAGACGGGCAATGACGGCCTCGGCACTTTCGGGCGGATTGGTTTGCATGGACTATATCCGGCGCAGTTGGTTCATTTGTCACAGCGATAGTCGAATCCCTTCGACGCTGCAATTGAAATCGAACCGCAGATGACAGGTGTAAGCGTGCGCCTACCGCTCATCTCCCGAGCCGCCAGGATTGAGTTGCTCCAGGGCATCATCGGCCAGCATTGCAGCCGCACCCGCCGCCGCCGTTCGCCTGGCTTCTTGCGCGGCTGAGCTTGCCGTCTCAGGCGAGGTGGCTTCGGGCGTTGGAGCCGGAGACGATGCGGGAGACGGTGCGGGAGACGGTGCGGAAGTCGGTGCGAGGTTGCCTTCCTCATCACCGTCGTCATCAAAGGTATCGACACGGACTTTGACATCCCGGCTGGCGAACTTAATGCCCTCGCGCTCGAACATCTCATGGAGCTTGGTGTAAACCACCCGGCGGATCACGAACTGCTCGCCGGGTGTCGTCTTGAACTTAACCCGGACTGTCATGCCCCAAGTGTCGATCTGCAGCACGCCCTGCGATTTGAGCGGTTCGATGAACTTGTGGCCGACGAGCGGGTCTTCCAGCAACTCAACGCCGAGTTTCTTGACCAGTTTGCGCATCCGCTCGACATCCGTGTCGAGTGTGACCTGGAGCTTCAGCTTCATGATCACCCAGTCACGGGAGAAGTTAGTGAGGTCTTGGATCGCGCCAAAAGGGATCGTGTTCAGAGGTCCATTGTGATGGCGCAGTTGCATCGAACGGATCGAGATCCGCTCCACCGTTCCCTTTAACCCATTGGTCTCGATATACTCGCCTTTGCGGAATGCATCGTCGAGCAGAAAGAAGAAGCCAGAGATCACATCCTTGACTAGGCTCTGTGCACCAAAGCCAATCGCGAGACCAATAATCCCCGCGCTCGCGAAAATCGGTGTGATGTTCACACCTGCTTCGTAGAGCAGGATCAAACCAACGATAAAAGCGAGGAACACGAAGACAAAACTCCGCACGAGAGGCAATAAGGTCGCCAGCCGGGTTTCACCGACACCACCTTCGCCGTCCCCCTCAGACTCGTCGGGCCCAGAGCTGAGTTCCGCGCGTAAGCGGGTATCGATCGAGGAGCTGACATAGGTCCAGAGGACAAAGGATATCAGCAGGATCAGCGCCATATCGCTGACAAAACTCAACCGCCCTCCTGCTTCGATCAAAGGCACTCCCGCCCGGTCAAAAGCAAACAAAGATCCCACCATAATGGCGACTGCGGCGGCAGACCGTTCGGTCCACGCGCGCGAGTGGCTCTCAGCCGCTGCGCCTTCTGCGGTCTCGAACTGGATGTCACGCCCCCTGACGAGGACCTTGGAGAGGAAAAAAAGCGACCCGTGGTAAGCGGCCGCTCCAATCACCAGTCCAACAACGGGCGCGACAACGATCTGAATCGCTTCGGTGTCGCCATTCAGGATCCGAACAATCCCGATCGCCCAGGCGCATCCCGCATAGCCAAGGATCAGGGGCCAGGCATTGCGGACCATCCAATTGCCACTGGAGTTGAGCGTTGCCGCCATCACGATTGGGCAAACCTGACGCACGCCATAGAACGCTCCAACCAAAAGGAGCGCGCAGAAAGTCAGATAGATCACCCGGAGCAGATCGCCGAAATCGGGATCGGGATACATGAAGGCCAGAGTATGGGCCCCTGAGATAAAGAAGAACAGCCCAAGAGCCAGGATCCGGATTGCATTCACAAAGGCGCCCGCCTGATGTCCGGAAATCAGATCGGGCTTTGTTTCGGCCATCCTCTCCATGACTGCAGCGACGGTTGTCACAACGAAGATCGAAACCAGGAAGACATTCATGATGTTCCCGATCAACTCGACCGTTTTTGATCCACCGCCATAGAGAGCAAACGGAGCCGCCATCGAGACCAGCGCCGCCAGACCTGCACCAGCGGCTGCACGAAACACCCGTGCGGGGCGGGGTGCAGCATCAGCCTTGGAATTGGGCGGAAATTGAGGCGCAAGCATAAGCCCAAACTGCCGAGCAATTAGGAGCCCAATCGCAAGACCGAGAACAGCCCCAATGCCGTTCAGCATCGGTTTTGTCGGATTGGTCGAGGGTTGCGGCCAGTCCGGGTCTGACATCCGTTCCATCAGGATCTCGGCGTGTTGAACCGCATTCCCAACAATGCCGGCGAGGGGGTGCTCATCACGCTCTGTAGGTGCGGGAGGTGCCTCTTCTTCAGCTGCTTTTGGATCGATCACGATGATGCGCATGCCATCGGCCTGGGCGGCCTCGATCAGTTGTTGCAGCCCATCATCTTGTGCCTGCGATGGTGTCGCGCCAAAGGCAATCAAGAACACAAGCGCGAGACATCTTAGAAAGGCCATTTTATCCCCTATCGCAACAACGAGGTCGTCCCCCGACCGCATGGCGCACGGAACTGTACCTCTAGATTGGCGTCAAGTCTTTAGCTCGGTAAGGACCGGCAGGATCAAGCGCACGAGCAGGCGGTTGGAAATCGTTGAGGCGATCTGGTTGTAAAACCGCTCTGGCAACCGACATTGAGTGTGAAATCCTGCCTCCTCCAATCGAGAGATCCAAATGACAGAACAGTCTTCCTACACGCCACCCAAAGTCTGGACCTGGGACCAGGACAGCGGCGGCAAGTTCGCCTCGACCAATCGCCCGATCGCTGGGCCGACCCATGACGCGCCACTGCCTCGGGGGGAGCACCCGCTGCAGCTCTATTCTCTGGCGACGCCAAACGGCGTGAAAGTGACCATCCTGTTGGAGGAGTTGCTCGAGGCTGGACATGCGGCTGACTACGATGCCTGGCTGATCAAGATCGACGGGCCGCAATTTGGATCTGGCTTCGTCGAAGCCAATCCCAATAGCAAGATCCCGGCGATGATCGATCACTCCTCGGGCGAGCCCGTTCGCGTTTTCGAGTCCGCCTCGATCATGCTTCACTTGGCAGAGAAGTTCGGTGCTTTCCTGCCGAGCGATCCAAAAGGCCGGGTCGAGACGCTGAACTGGCTCTTTTGGCAAATGGGGTCAGCACCTTTCCTGGGCGGTGGCTTCGGACATTTCTACGCCTATGCCCCATTTTCGCAGGAATACCCGATCAACCGCTACGCTATGGAGGTCAAACGCCAGATGCATGTTCTGGATCGGGAACTGGCGGACAAGCAGTTCATCGCGGGAGACGCGTTCACGATTGCCGATATGGCGATCTGGCCTTGGTACGGTTTGCTGACGACGGGCAAGATCTATAGCGGCGAGGGTTTCAACGCGGCGGAGTTTCTCTCGACCCATGAGTACAAGAATGTGATCCGCTGGTATGAGGAAATCGCGGCGCGCCCTGGTGTGATCCGCGGCCGTAAAGTCAACCGCACCTTTGGTCCGCTGGAAGATCAGCTGCATGAGCGCCATGATGCATCGGATTTCGAGCTGCGCACGCAGGACAAGCTGGAAGCGGCCGAGTAACAAAAACGGCCGGCCCCGGGGATAGGGCCGGCCTCAACAGACGGGGGAGAAGGGGGTCCCGTCCGTGATCTCCGTTCGTTAGGGCAGGATCACCGCGTCGATTACGTGGATCACGCCGTTCGATGCGTCGACGTCAGCGGCAACAACGTTCGCGCCGTCGACTTTCACGCCGCCACCAGTTGCATCGATGTCAACGGTCGTGCCTTGAACGGTGCCAGCTTCTAGTTTCTTGCCAGCAATGTCCGAAGACATCACTTCGCCTGCGATCACGTGGTAGGTCAGAACAGCGACCAGTTGATCTTTGTTCTCTGGCTTCAGCAGGTTCTCAACTGTGCCGGCAGGCAGCTTTGCAAAAGCTTCGTCGGTCGGGGCAAACACCGTGAACGGACCTTCGCTCTTCAGCGTTTCGACCAGATCAGCCGCTTGCACAGCGGCAACGAGGGTGTTGAACGAACCAGCGCTGACAGCAGTGTCAACGATGTCTGCCTGAGGTGTCACGGCAGAGGTCTGCTTGTCAGTGGCACCGGCACATGCGGCGACGAGTGCAACAGCGGCAAAAGCGATGAGTTTCTTCATGGTGGTGTCCTTTCCAGGGAGCGTCATATCTCGTTTGTGTGCATTTTTCCCACACACGAGCGAGAACATGTCGCACCCCTGAGTTTCTTCAAGGGCGTCTGTGGACTTTTTTTCCACGGAAGGTAAAACACAGCCATGGTGGATCGGAGTTCTGACAACAGAGCGAGCGTTTTTGGGCGTGTGATTGAGGGCTTGCTGCGCCCGCTCATCCGCGCGCTGATTGCTCAGGGTGTCACCGCGCCCGCACTCTACCAGATCATCAAGAAACTCTATGTCGAAGTGGCCGAGCAAGACTTCCAGATTGACACGGCGCGCCAGACAGACAGCCGGATCAGCGTGCTGACAGGGGTACATCGGCGCGACGTCAAAGCATTCCGCGAAGGCCCGCGAGACGCTGAGAAACAAGTTCGCGAGAAGGTCACAACAATTGCGAGCGTGCTCGGCAAATGGCTCGCCGATCCGACATACGCCCCGGATCGTACTGCAGCCCCCCTGCCTCGTACCGCCAAAACCGGCCCCAGCTTTGAAGCTTTGGTCGCGTCTGTCAGCCGCGACATCCGCCCACGTACGGTTCTGGATGAGTTGGTGAACCAGGGGCTGGTTGCGGTCGACGCAGAAGACCGCGTGGTGCTGGATGCGGAAGCCTTCTTTGGCCCGGCGGATACTGATCAAAAGATCCACTTCTTTGCTGAGAATGTAGGAGATCACATTGCCGCTGCGGTCGACAACCTGTTGGCTGAAGAGCCCCCATTTCTCGAGCGAGCCGTCTTCTACAATCGCCTGACGCCTGCATCAGTCCGAGAGTTGGAAGAGGCGGCACGCGCCTATGGCATGGACGCGCTCACAGCGCTCAACACAAGGGCCAACGCGCTGCAAGCCGCCGATCTGGAGAAACCAGACGGCACCGAGCGGTTCCGATTTGGGATCTTCTTTTACCGCGAGAGCGAGGCGGAACCATCCGAGAAAGGGCCAAGTGATGACCAGAATTGATCGCCGTGTCGCGCTTTTCGGCATGAGCGCCGGTCTTCTCAGCGCCTGCAGCGACTTGGACTTGGCCGAAGGCAAGCCAGAGCCGAAAGGTGGATTGGGCGGAACGGGGATTGTTGGCACGCTGACGGATTTCGGCAGCTTGTTGGTGAACGGACTGCGGGTCGAGACTGCAAGCGCCCTGTCGGTCAGTTCGGCGCTTGGAGCTCTTGCAGTCGAGGCGCTGGCGATTGGTCACCAGTTGACGATCGAGGCGGCCACCGAGGACGGGAGACTCGTGGCAAAGCGGGTGCATCTGGCCCATCCAGTGATCGGCCAGGTCGCAGAGATGGCCTCCGATGGCAGGACAGGTTCAATCGCGGGCATCCGCGTGACCCTTGATCCCGATGCGATTGGCAGTTTGGCTTTGGGGGCTTGGGTCGCCGTTTCTGGCACATGGCAGGGCGATCAAGTTCGGGCGTCGCGGATTGATCCAGCGCCCGAAGGCGCCGAAGCGATTGCGGGCGAGGTGCGGGTGCAAGATGATGGGCGTCTGACGATCGGCGACGTGACCCTGCTCCTTGGCGATGCAGAACCGCCGCAAGTAGGCGGCTATGTCACCGTCATAGGCCGGGCTAGCGAGGCCGGGTTCATTGTGGATGGCCTCGAAGAAGGCCGGTTCACTGGCGCCGCCGGACCGCTGGCAACCCTGTCGATCGAAGGATACCTGGAGCCAACGCCTCAAGCCCCCTTTTACGCAATCTCGGGCCTAGGGCACAGCTTTGACCGCGAGGCGGCCTTGGCGAGCATCCAACAGGAACGTGCTGTCTTCAGTGGCGCCTATATCGGCAGCTTCAAGGTCGAAACCGCCTTGGTTCTGCCAGAGGAATTCGCAAAGCGCCGCGAGGTGCTGCGCGATGCTCTCGCGGTTCCCGGGTCGGTCCCCTTGATCAGCACGCGGTGATCAGATGATTTCCGGTGCTCCGGACGACGGCGGAAGGTCGAGCGGGATCTTGGCGCGGATTCCAGCGTCGGCATAGGCATAGCCTGCTTGGACAACTGGGATCTGCTCCTCTCGCCAAAGCCCTTTGAGCCGTGTCGAGGTGTTGCGCGTCTTCTCGAATACGCTCGGGTCTGGACGCCAGCCAGGTGGCACGTCGAAGTCGTCGATATCGGTCTCCGCCGTCCAATAGGCACTCACCCGCTCAGGCAAGTCATCTGAAAGAATGTTGTTCGCCAGTTTGTAGAGCACCCGCTCACGCCAGTCGATTGAGGCAGCAAGGAAGGTGTAGGCCACTGCGAGGGTCTGCTTATCGAGCCGCGTCATGCTCTTCGCAGTCGGCCCATAGTTCCAGCCCGAATAGCTGGAGATCAGAACGCCACAATGCTTCCAGATCGACTCAAGCCCGAGATTGTCATAGACACCGCCATCTACCAGGACGGGTTCGGTGCGTAGCTCGGGATTGTCAAAACGGGGTTTGTACTCTGGGTTCTCGAGGGTCTTATCGATCCCGTTCAACGCCAAGCGCACAGGCGACAGAACCGGCGGAAAGGCGGATGAAGCGGCGACCGCTTGGCCGACAGTGTGAAAGTGATCTGTCATATAGAGCGCCCGCCAATCGGCCACATAGTCGCGTGTGAACCGGAAAAGGCCTCCGGTCTGCAGATTGGTCGCGTTGAAGATGAATTTTGGATGCTCAGGCAGATCACGCAGGAGCATGTGGTTGAAAATCCGCTTGTCATAGGTCCCCGCGAGAAAGTTTCCTGCAGAGACAAAGGGAACGAAACCAGCGAACCCTGTTTTCACATCGATGTTCAGCTTGGTCGCTTCGATCACACGATCGGTAAAATGCTCCTTGAGGTTGGTCGCGATCCCGTCATCGTTGAAGACGAGCTTGCTCCACGCCGTGGCGAGTATTCCAGCCGTGATCGACCCGCCTGAGACGCTTGAGATCCGATCGATCTTCGGCAGCAATCCCCATTCGTTCAGCCGAATGACCACCCCAGCGTGAAACAACGTCGCCCGATAGCCGCCGCCCGACATGCTGAGGCCTACTCGGTTCACCCTGTAGCTCTTGTGGATCTCTGGGCTGTTGCTCTTGAAGAAGCCGAGATCGCTGGATGCGGATACAGTTTCGAACATCAGAAACCTCCGTTGGAAGGATCAAAGCCCGATCAACGTACGGGCTAGGTTGCTTCCATTGTACACAACTTTTCGGCGGAGCTACCCGACAAGCTTCTGTGACAAAGAAAAACCCCGTGCCTTATCAAAACACGGGGCTCATCGTCGATTGCAGCGGCACCCGATCAGCGTTGGCGCGCCAGCACACCTTTCACAAAATCTTTGTCGTCGAGACCGACGCCAAACTTGAAGTCGCCAAAGACGAGCTTCGTGCCTTTGCCGGTCTGGTGATTGACCACCGAGAACTCGTGGCTTCTCCAGAACTTTCCATCATAGAGACGGTAATCCTCGAAGGTTTGAGTCTTCAGCAGCGCGCCCTTGCGATCGTAATAGTCAACTTTGCGAACCTGATAGTGGGTTTGGTCGTACCAGGCCTCTTGCCGGGTGTAGCCGGAGTTCTCGTAGCGTGGGATCCGCTCCAAGACGTCACAGGTGAGGTCGCCACAAGGCTCCTCACGAAGCCATTTGTACTCGTATTTGTTCAACTCTTGACCGGTAATGTCCTCGAAGGCGAATTCTGAGCCGACAAAGGGGCCGGACTTATTGGCCGATGAGATCCGCTTTGTGCGCTTCAACGCCGGCAGGAACAGCCATTGGTCGTCTGGCTCTAGGATCTTTGAGTGGCTGAGCAGGGCTGTTCCCTTGATGTCGCGTGGGCGGTCGAAGATCACCAGCGAACGATCACCGATATCGCTATTGGCACGCTCCAAAGTCGTGATGCGAAGCTCGCGCGTCGTCGTCTCCCCGGCTGCATTGCTGAGGATCATTTGCAGTTCGGTCTCGGTGTCTCCGAACCCATTGTCGGAGCTGTCCGACCGGGCGGCGATTTCTAGCCCGCGTGCTGCGTCATCAGCCAGAGACGTTTGGCCGAGCATCGCCAGGATGAGCGTTGAGAGTGCAAAGCAACGGAGAACGGGACGAAGGGGAAGAGGCATGTCTTTCTCCTATGGTTAGGCCGCTTGGGCTTGAGGGGTGACAGGTTTCGGCTTCTCATCAGGGCGACCGATGAGGAGCAAGGCAGGCAGCAGCAGGAAATCCAGGATCAGGGCGAGAAGGATCGCGATCAGCGTCATCATCCCCATATCGACGTTCAGTTTGAAGCTGGAGAAGGTCAGCACCAAGAACCCGAGGACCAGAATGATCGTGTTGACAATCAGCGCGATCCCCACCGTATCGAAAGCATAGCGGATCGCATCCTCTGGGGTCATCCCGCGTTCGCGCCGGGCACGCTGGTACTTGGTCAAGAAATGCACGGTGTCATCGACGATGATCCCGAGCGAGATCGACGCGACTGTTGCGACCGAGAACCCAACCTCGCCAACCAGAACAGCCCAGATGCCAAAGGTCGTGATAATCGGCAGCCCGTTCGGCACCAACGAAAGCACCCCCAGCGAGACACTCTGCAGCGCAATGATCATGATCAGCGAGATCGCAATGATCGCAATCGAGGTGCCAAGGATCATGAACTGCACGTTTCGATCGGTGATATAGGTGAACATGACCTGGGCCGAGGTTGGCTTGGCGCGCTGCTCTTCGGGGAAGTTCTCGGCGATGTAAGCATTGGCATTCGCGAGAAAGATCTTCGTCTGCCCGGTCGTCGTGCTCTCCATGGTGACCGTGACACGGGTCGCAGATTTGTCGATATTGATCCGGTCATTCAGATCCAGGCCAAACGGCAGCGACAACTCGTAGAGCAGCAGATACTGGGCCGAGAGCTCCCGATCCTCGGGGATCCGGAACCAGCTTTCATCATCGCCATGCATGTTCTTGTTGAGCCGCTTCATGATATCAGTGAGCGAGTAGACATGGGCGACTTTTGGCTGCTCGCGGAGCCATTCGGTGAAAGCCTCCAGCCGCTTCAAGAAATCTGGATCCGAAACGCCGCCGGGCTCACCTGCTGGGACTGAAAACTCAATTGGGTAGAGCCCGAAATGCTCGGCTGCTTGATCCGAGTCGGTCCGGAACTCTATTCGCTCATCGAAATACTTCACCCACTGGTCGTTGAACTCGATCGTTGGAATGAAGGCGACCAGAGCTGCAGACCCTCCCACCATGGTCACCAGCAAGGCTTTGCGTTTCGCGATGACCCAATCGGCCAAACGCAGCATGGCGCGGCGATCGCCTGGCTCTGCAACCTTCACCTTGGCTGGGAAGAAGCTCACCAATGCGGGTAGCAACGTGATCGAGAAGAACCAAGCCGCCAGAATGCCAACGGCTGAG
>JBCDAS010000143.1:0-10445 GCA_039185235.1 Pseudomonadota bacterium | reverse complement strand
GTCTCTGGCAGTTTCTTTGACGGCCTGGTGATGGTGTTCGCCTTTGTCGTGGGGTTCGGGTTTGCCGGGGCGGGTGCCGGGCTGGTGCAAGTCCGGGGAAGCCTCGCATTCCTCTTGGTCGCCGTCGGCGCCTGCACCTTCGCGAGCCCCTTACTCGGGATCGTAGCAGGCGTCGTTGCAGCCGCACTCTACGTGACGTCGGCCTATCTGTTACCCAGGCACAGCCACGGGATCAGCATCATCACTTCAATGCTGATTGCCGGGCTCATCATGGCAGGCACGCTCAGCATTGGCGGCTTCAGTCCAGAACGCGCGAGCGCGATCTTCTTCCTCGGCGTGCTCCCCTTGGTGAACACGGTGTTTGACTATCTGTCTCTCGGGCTGACGCGCTTTCTCCTGCGCCGCGGGGTCAGGCAAAATCGCTTTGCGCTGCTCTACGGGCTCGCAGATCTCTTCGCCGCAGCGATGACCTTCTTTCTTCTTGGGGTAAGCTTGATCACCATGGTCCACGGCCTCAACACGATCTCAGCAACGCCTCTGCTGGATCTTGAAAAGATTTTCGCCGATATGCGCAGCGAGGGTGGCTGGCGGGCGTATTTCTGGCTTTACGCTGTGATCTTCTCGACCATGCTGCCAACCTTCATCCACCTCTCAATTGCAAGCCTCAGCGCGATCACGCTGATCCCGCTACGCCCGAGGGTCTGGGTCAGTAAGATGATGAAGCGGGTGCCAGAGAAGGACCCCGCCGCCATTCTCTTTACCCAGATCCTCCTAACCGCGATGACCGTCTGGACGCTGGGCATCCCGCTTCTGATGATCGGTGGAACCTTCTGGATGTTGGTGCTGTTCCATGCGGATATGGGTAGCTTCTATCTCAGTCTCTTCGCCTGTTGGGCGGCCGAGATCGGGGCGGTCGACATGGCCTGCGAATGGCGCCCCTAGGCCTGTTGCTGTTGGCTGGAGAAGACCCGATACTGCTCTGCCCACGCCTGAATGGACCTTCGCGCCGCCGCTGACATATTTGAAACTGGAGAACTCGATGCGGATTTTACTGGCGCTCCTGCTGCTCTTGCACCCGGTCTTTGCACTCGGTGAGACGGTCACGCATCAAGGGATCTCCCGGTGGTTTCATCTCTTCGATCCAGGGCTCGGGTCAGACGGCATGGCGCCTCTGGTGGTGAACCTTCACGGGTATCGCCCGAAAGACTCCGCCATTGCCGCGCGGACCGATCCCAATCGCTCGCGCTGGCCCCAGATGGAGCGCCTCGCGCGGATCCACGGGTTCCGGATTCTCAGCCCGCTCGCGCTCGAGGGCCGCTGGAGCTTGTTCGATGGCATAAAAGGCGCCGTGCTCGAGGATGGGACGCCCGTCGACGATGTGGGCTTTGTCCATCTTTTGGTCCAAGACATGATCGACCGCGGCCTTGCCGATCCAGGCCGGATCTACCTCACAGGCCTGTCCGATGGCGGCATAATGACCTTTCGCCTGCTCTGCCATCCAGACAGCCCGTTTGCCGCCGGTACGCCCGTGATCGGCTTCATGCGCGAGAGCTATTTGGACACCTGCCGCGAGGATCGCCCCCCGCCAATCCTGATCATCGCGGGCACGCAGGACCGGATCATCCCCTATGATGGGCGCCTTTTCGCGAGCGGGCGCTACCTCTCGATCCCCGAGGCGGCTGAGTTCTGGCGCCGCCGCTATGGCTGCACGGGTCAGGAATGGACCTTGCTCGAAGATCTGGTTGAAGAGGATCAAAGCCGGGTGATGCGGGTGGACTGGACAGGCTGCGCGCGCGATGGCGCCGTCCGGCTCTATCGGGTCGAGGGTGGCGGGCATCAGGCACCCAGCTTCACGCCACCCACCTCAGAATGGGCCAAGACCCGGGCCGGGCCAAGGAACCGCGACATCGAGACCGCCGATCACATCTGGGCCTTCTTCCAAGAGTTCCCGCGGGTCGACTAGACCGAGTGCGTGGAGGCGCAGACGCCCTCTCTCCACAGCTAATTCGGCTAGACCAAACAACGCGCTCAGGTAGAATGCCGCCGCATTGGGGGGCCGAGTGATCTTCTTTCAAACCATTTTCGAGTTCATCTCCGCCCATTGGGGCTGGGCCGCCGGGGCGGTCGGCACGCTTTATGGTGGGATCAACCTGTTCCTCGTCACTTCGCCCTATTTCCGAAGCTGGGTTCGTTGGGTCTTAAATGAGCTCCTCACCGCGCCGGAGGGGATCGGCAGCCCCTATTCCCAGTTGGTGGGCCGGGCGTTGGACCGGATCGACCGCTGGCTCACGCCGGAATCCGTCGAGGAGTATGGCCGTAAATGGGATGAGATCCGGGCCAAGGACAAGGCCGAGGCCGTGCGGGTCGCCACCCACTCGTTTGGCTGGCCGCTCTTTGAACCGGCGTTGCTGCTCGCATTCATCTATCCGATCGGGCTGATGATCCTGCTTTGGACTGCCACCGGCTGGCGCATTCCCTTGGGGGATTTTGAGGTTATACCCCTCCAGCCCTCGTGGTGGTGGGAGCGTCTGGCGCTGGGTATGTCCATTGTGCTCTTCCTCTTTTCCTTTACGCTTCGCTCCCCAGCGAGACTACTTATCCACGTCGTCTCGCTGGGGAGCGCAGCCGCAGTCGCAGTCGCAGGCGCACTCGCAGTCGCATTCGCAGGCGCATTCGCAGTCGCAGGCGCAGGCGCAGTCGCAGGCGCAGGCGCAGTCGCAGGCGCATTCGCAGTCGCAGTCGCAGGCGCAGGCGCACTCGCACTCGCAGTCGCATTCGCAGGCGCACTCGCGCTGCTTGTTCTGCTCTCCCGTTTAGCGGCGAAGGGGTATGGCGGGCTCGGCTATGGGCTCTTCACGTTCTGTCTGTTTGGTCTTTTATTTGCCGCCGCCGCGTTGGGCGATCTGGAGAACGAAGCGGCGCGCACCTTCCTGATCTTCCTGGGGCTGATCCCCCTCACCAATGCGTGTTTCGATTACCTCTCGTTCGGTCTCACCCGGCTGCTTTTGCGCCAGGGTCAAGCGGATGCGGGCCGGGCGCTTCTGTTTGGTGTCCTGGATCTTGCCGCCGCCTTGGTGTTTTTCACCGCGCTTGGCATGACGCTGATCCTGCTGTTTCATATGGTGAACACGCTCCAGGGCACCCTTGTGGTGGATCTAGACACGCTGTTCGCCAATCTGCGCCAACCCGAGCAGCCGGGGCAGAATGTCTGGATCTATGGTATGATCTTCTCAACGCTGTTGCCGACCTTCCTGCATTTCTCGCTGGCGAGTTTCTCGCTGATCGCCTGGATCCCGCGGCAATTCCCGGAATGGTCGCTGGGCCAGCTCAACGCGCTCTTTGACAAGGACAAAAAGCCCGATCCGTTTCGCGCTCTTATCCTCAGCCTGATCCTGACCGGCTCGCTGGTCTTCTCACTGGTCCTGCCTGTTCTGATCATCGGCGGAGCGGGCTATGGGATCTGGTCGCTTTTCGGTTTGGGCGCAGAGGATTACTTGAGCCTTTTCGAGGGCTTCGCGCAGGGGTTGACCGAGACCCAGGCGCCTTGACTTCCCCCGCCCGGACCGTCACATGAGCCGGGTCCGATTTGCGAGGAAGAGACCGCCCCACATGGCTCAAGCGAAAGCGAAGAAGAAGGAAGGGATCTGGGAGACGATCAAGACGATCTTCTGGGCCCTGGTGATCGCTGCGGCCTTCCGCACGATCCTGTTCCAGCCGTTCTCGATCCCCTCTGGCTCGATGAAACCCTCGCTGTTGGTGGGTGACTATCTCTTCGTCTCAAAATTCGCCTATGGCTACTCGCGTTATTCGCTGCCCTTCTCCCCCGATGTGATGGATGGCCGGGTCTGGTCGGCCCAGCCCGAGCAGGGCGATGTGGTGGTCTTCAAGCATCCCCAGAAAGACACGTGCAGCCAGGGCCCGGTCGAGACGGTGGTCAACATCGCCCGTGGTCTCGCTGGCCAATATGTGCGTGGGGCTGATGATTGCGCCGACTATGTCAAACGCGTGGTCGGCCTGCCCGGGGATACCGTGCAGATGAGCGGCAGCCGCCTCTATCTGAACGGCCAGGCCCTGCCGATCGAGCGGATTGAGAACTTTATCGAGCCGCGCATCCCGCTCGGCAATCCGCCGCGCCCGCCGCAATGCCAACGCCCTTTGCCCGCGATTGGCGGGGATTGTGTGAAGGAGCAATATATCGAGACCTTCCCAGATGGTCGCTCGCATCGCGTGCTGAACATCATTGGCACAATGGGCGATGCCCAAAGCTCGGGGCGCGGGGCGGATAACACGCCCGTCTACACCGTGCCAGAAGGGCATTTCTTCTTTGTGGGCGATAACCGGGACAACTCGCTCGACAGCCGGGCGGATGTGGGGTTCGTGCCCTTTGAGAACCTGATCGGCCGGGCCGATTTGGTCGCATTCTCCTGGGGCAGCGCGATCTGGAAAGTCTGGGATTGGCGGGCGGATCGCTTCTTTATGTGGATCGACTAAGGAGACCCTTGGCCTGAACATGCGTCGCGATATCCGCGCCTCGATCGAGGCGATGTCCCGGATCCTGGATCACCGTTTCGGGAACGCGGATCTGCTGGCCGAGGCGCTGACCCATTCCTCCGCCACCTCCGCGTCGCGGCCCGACAATCAGCGCTTGGAGTTCCTGGGCGACCGTGTCTTGGGTCTGGTGATCGCCCAGGCCCTGCTCGACACCTATGGCGCGGAGACCGAGGGCAGCCTGGCGCCCAGGCTCAACGCGCTGGTGCGCCGCGAGACGCTGGCCGAGATCGCCACTGAGATTAAGCTGGGCGAGCACCTCCATCTTGGCCGTTCCGAGAACACGTCAGGCGGTCGGCGCAAAGCGGCGATCCTGGCCGATGCGATGGAGGCGGTGATCGCGGCGCTCTATCTCGATGCGGGACTCGAGGCCGCCAGGCGCTTCATCCTCACCCATTGGCGCGATCGCCTGCACGCCCCGGCCGAGGCGCCGATGGATGCCAAGACCAAGCTCCAGGAATGGGCGCAGGGCAACGGTATGACGCCGCCCAACTACGAGATCAAAGCGCGCACCGGCCCAGACCACGCCCCGGTCTTCACCGTCGAAGCGCAGATCGAGACGGGCGCATCAGCCGAAGGCACCGCAAAGTCGCGCAAACAGGCCGAGCAGATCGCAGCCGCCGCCCTCCTCACCGCGATCGAGGCGCAGCCATGACCCGTTGTGGCTTTGTCGCCCTGATCGGAGAGCCGAATGCGGGGAAGTCGACGCTGCTCAACGCCATGGTCGGGGCGAAAGTCTCGATCGTTACCCACAAGGTGCAGACCACACGCACCCGGATCCGGGGGGTGGCGATCCATGACATGGCACAAATCGTCTTTGTCGACACGCCAGGCCTTTTTCGCCCACGTCGCAGGCTCGACCGCGCCATGGTCGCCTCGGCCTGGGCCGGGGCTGGGGATGCGGATCTCGTCGTGCTTATGGTCGAGGCCCATCGCGGGATCACCGATGGGGTCGAGAGCATTCTGGCCGCGATGGGCGACCAGCTCTCCGCCAAAACGCAAGTGGCGCTGGCGATCAATAAGATCGACCGAGTGCAGCGGGACAAGCTGTTAGCGCTGAGCGCTGAGTTGAATGACAGACGGGACTTCGCCGCAACCTTCATGATCTCGGCCGAGAAAGGATACGGCGTTGACGATCTGAAATCCTGGCTGGCGGAGCAATTGCCCGAAGGCCCCTGGCACTACCCGGAAGATGAGATCTCGGATCTGCCCACGCGCCTCCTCGCCGCTGAGATCACGCGGGAGAAACTGACGCTGCGCCTGCACCAAGAACTCCCCTATCAGCTGACCGTCGAGACCGAGGCATGGGAGGATATGAAGAACGGCGACGCACGGATCGAGCAGATCATCTATGTCACCCGCGACGGGCACAAAGGGATCGTGCTGGGCCGCAAGGGCGAGACGATCAAAGCCGTCGGCGCCGAGGCGCGTAAGGACATCTCCGAGTTGCTCGGGCGCAAGGCGCATCTCTTCCTAACGGTCAAGACCCGGCCCAATTGGCAGGATGAGCGGGAACGCTACGAACAGATGGGCCTCGATTTCAGCCATGACTGAGGCACGCCTCTCTGCCGATCTCTGGGTGATGGCCTATCTTGCGCGCCTGAATGGCGAGGGGATCTTTGCCCATGTCGCTCAGCGCGGCGATCCGCATGCAGGCGCAATTGCCGTGAAATGCGCGACCATGGATGGCAAGGCACAGGTCTTCACCCGGGCCTATGACAAAGCTGGCAAGCGGATCTGGGACCTCGCTCATGACGGCGCTGAAGAAGGTGCGGACGCCCACCTTGCCCGGCAGCGCAAATTCGACCCGGATCTTTGGATTATCGAGGTCGAGGACCCACGCGGGCGACATCTTTTGGACCAACCGGGCCTCGAATGATCTCCTGGCGCGACGAAGGCTTGCTGCTCAACCTGCGCCGGCATGGCGAAAGCGCTGCCATCATCGATGTCTTCACCGCCGAGCATGGACGCCATGGTGGGCTGGTGCGCGGTGGCGCCTCCTCGAAAATGACCCCGATCTTGCAGCCGGGCGCGCAGCTCAGCCTGGAGTGGCAGGCCCGGCTGGCAGACCATCTGGGGACATTCCGGGTCGAGCCGGTCCGCTCCCGCGCAAGGCTGATGAGCGACCGCAGGCGCTTGGCCGCCTTCAACGCCGTCACCGCCCTGATCCTCGCCTTCCTGCCTGAACGCGAGGCCGATCCGGCGCTCTATGAGCTCACCCTCGGTCTGGTCGACGCGCTGGCCGATCAAGCCGAGGATTGGGCACCGACCTATGTCGTCTGGGAGCTTGGCCTGCTCAGCACACTTGGCTTCCGCCTGGATCTGTCGCGCTGTGCGGATACCGGCAGCGAGGAGGATCTGGTCTATGTCTCCCCCAAATCCGGGCGCGCCGTGTGCAGGACATCCGGGGCCGGTTGGGAGGATCGGCTGCTGCCACTGCCGGGTTTCCTGAAAGGGCAAAGACCCAACGAAGGCGATGTCGCAAACGGTCTGTGCCTGACGGGCTATTTTCTCGAGAATTGGGCCCTGCCGCCGACCTCGCTCACCCATCTTCCCGATGCCCGCAACCGGCTCCTTCGCCTGCTCGATCATTGACCCGAACCCGGTTCCATGGGATTGGAGAGGTGACTTGCATCTCGCAACCGCACCCATACTTTATGCGGGAGCAATCTGCGCCGGAGACGACCATGGAAAAGCCGCCTCTCACCCTCTATCTTGCAGGACCGCGCGGGTTCTGTGCGGGCGTGGTGCGCGCGATCGAGATCGTCGAGATGGCGATCGAGAAATGGGGCGCTCCGGTCTATGTCCGCCACGAGATCGTCCACAACAAGCATGTGGTCGATGATCTGGCGCAAAAAGGTGCGATCTTTGTCGAAGAGCTCGAGGAATGCCCTGATGATCGCCCGGTGATCTTCTCGGCCCACGGCGTTCCAAAATCAGTCCCAGCCGAGGCGGAGCGTCGTGAGATGCTCTTTGTGGATGCGACCTGCCCACTGGTCTCGAAAGTCCATATCGAGGCGGAGCGGCACTCCCAACGCGGCCTTCAGATCATCATGATCGGCCATGCGGGCCACCCAGAGACCGTGGGCACCATGGGTCAACTCCCCCCGGGCGAAGTGCTCCTGGTCGAAACCGTCGAAGATGTCGGCACGGTCGAGCCGAGGGATGCGACCAAGCTGGCCTACATCACCCAGACCACCCTCTCGGTCGATGACACCAAAGACGTGGTCGACGCCCTGGTCGCCCGGTTCCCCGAGATCGTGGGCCCCCACAAAGAAGATATCTGCTACGCGACCACGAACCGCCAAGAAGCGGTAAAAGCCATGGCCCCCAATATCGAAGCGCTGCTGGTCGTTGGCGCGCCAAACTCGTCGAATTCCCGGCGCCTGGTCGAGGTCGGCTCCGCCGCGGGATGCAGCTACTCGATGCTGGTGCAGACCGCGCAAGACATCGACTGGCGCGCGATCGAGGGGGTCAGATCGGTCGGTCTAAGCGCTGGCGCCTCGGCGCCAGAAGTGTTGATCGACGGCGTCGTCTCGGCCTTCCAAGACCGCTATGACCTGACGATCGAGCGGGTGATCACAGCCGAAGAGAACGTCACCTTCAAGGTTCCCCGCGTCCTGCGTACGGCGGTCTGATGGATCGCGAGACGATCGCGTTCTACTCTGACCAAGCCTCTGATTATGCGGAGTTTGTAGGCGATTCCGCCCATTCCGCCGAGCTGACCAGGTTCATCCAAGCGCTGACGCCGGGCGCGACTGCGCTGGACTTCGGCTGTGGTCATGGTTGGGCGGCAGCGGGCATGCGCGATGCCGGGTTTGAGGTGACAGCAATTGATGCCTCCGCCGGGTTCGTGGCCGAGGCCAAGGCGCGCTATGGGATCGATGTCGACGTCATGACATTTGATCGGTTCGAGGCCGAGGCTGCGTTTGACGGCCTCTGGGTCTCGTTTTCCCTCCTGCATGATCCTCGCGCAGCACTGCCTGGGCACCTCACCCGCTTGCGCAGGGCGGCGCGGCCAAACGCACTCCTCTATCTTGGTCTGAAGGAGGGCGAGGGTGAGCAGCGCGACACCCATGGCCGCCTCTACACCTACTTTGGCGAGGACGAATTGCGCAATGCGCTGGCCAAGACCGGCTGGGGTGAGATCGACCTCACCAGGGTGATGCTCAAGGGGATGGCGGGCGGTGATGAACCCTGCCTCCACATCTTCGCCCGCGCCATCTGATGCAGCTTTTCGCCTTTACCGATGGCGGTTGCTCAGGCAATCCGGGCCCTGGCGGCTGGGGGGTGGTGCTGGAGGCGCATCGCGATGGCACTCTTTTGAAAGCGCGAGAGCTCTCGGGCGGCGAGCCGGAAACCACGAATAACCGCATGGAGCTGACAGCCGCCATCATGGCACTGGAAAGCCTCGAGCGCCCTTCACAAATCACGGTCGTCACCGACAGCACTTATGTGAAGAACGGGATCACCCAGTGGATCCATGGCTGGAAACGCAATGGCTGGAAAACCGCCGACAAAAAGCCGGTGAAGAACGCCGATCTCTGGCAGCGTCTAGACGCAGCCCAAGCCCGTCATCAGGTGGCTTGGGATTGGGTCAAAGGGCATGCCGGGCACGACCAGAACGAACGCGCCGACGCGCTCGCGACCGCCGAGATCAAAGCTTTGAAAAGCGACGCGGGCGAGGCGGACTAGCCGTTGCAGCAGCCTTCATAGGCGCAGCGGCAGTCGTTACACGCCTCGGCACTGGTCGTACCGCAATGCTCCAAAAGCTGTTTCTTCAGCGCCGCCCGGGCCCGATGCAGCCGGACGGTTGCATTGTTGACCGAGATGTTCAAAGCCTCCGCCGCCTGGGTCAGCGAGACGCCCGCGATATCAACCAGATCGATTATAGCGGCATAGTTTGGGCTCAGCTTGCGAGCCTGAACGATGCTGCATCCGCAGACCGGCTCCACTTCAGCCGTCACCGGTTCCGGTGCGTCAGCCATCGCTTGCTTCAGGCGCCTATCACTGGCGATCTTGCGACCAAGATCTGTGATGATATTAGCATGCACCCGATAGAGCCATCTCAGCGCCAAGGCCTGATCGCGCAGGTCATCGGCCTTCTCGATCGCCCGCAAAGCCGCGATCTGCAAGACGTCCTCCACGTCTTCCGGCGCGACCCGCGACGCGACATAGCGCTTTAGCTCGCGCCGATGGGTATCGAGCGCTGCTGCAACCTGCATCTTGGGATCCAACTCTCTCATGACCCCGTGTTAGCCTATTTTGCGGTATTTGGACATCCACAGCTCGGCCCGCAAGTGCAGTCCACACAGGTGCAGGTGTCACCACAACAGCATTTGCCCTCGGCGGGCGGGCGCTCGGCGCATTTGCACGAAGGCGGGCAGCTTTTGCAGGCGCAAGTGTCGGTAACAGTCATTGATCTCTCCTTCGGTCTATCGGCTTCTCTAGCTAAGACGGAAGCAGGTCTGCGTTTATTACACCCGCCTCTGGTTTTCGTGTGGTGGCTGATCAATTCTATCATCGATCGGCGGCTGGAACCTTCCGTTCCCACCCCAGGCACTCTATAGCATCGAGAGATCGGCCCCGTAGCTCAGCAGGATAGAGCGACCGCCTCCTAAGCGGTAGGTCACAGGTTCGAATCCTGTCGGGGCCGCCAAATCCGCTACCAAGAAAGGCTTTAGCCGAAGTTTGAGCGTAGCTTGGTCGTCGTTCCGGGCTTTGGCTGGACCTTCCGCGCACCGGCCTCATCTTTCGAGAACAATGCCGCCATCGCCGTCTCGATATCCGGGTGCTCGAACGAGAAGCCCGTGGCCAATGCCGCAAGCGGGCCGACGCGTTGGCCGCCCAGAAGCAGCTCCTTGGCCATATCGCCACCCAGCAATCGAAGCGGCCTC
>JBCDAS010000142.1:0-10527 GCA_039185235.1 Pseudomonadota bacterium | reverse complement strand
CGTGGGCGACAACGTGGGCGACGTGGCGGGCATGGGCTCGGATATCTTCGAAAGCTATTGCGGCTCGATGATCGCGACCATCGCGATTGCCGCGACCTTGGCCGGGACGCTCGGCGAAGAAACCGCGCAGGCGATGATGTTCCTACCTCTGGCGCTGGCAGCTACCGGCCTGATCGCGTCGATCATCATGATTTTCGTCGTGAAATCGCAATCCTCGAAAGAACCTGCGGCAGCGCTTCGGACGGGAACTCTGGGTGCGCCCGTGTTGTTCCTCGCAGCGGCCTTCGTTGTGATCCAGTCTCTTGGTTTGGGTGTGAACATCTGGCTCGCGGTTCTGGCAGGGGCTGCGGGTGGCGTGGCGATTGGTCTGATCACCGAGTATTATACGGCTGCAAAGCCGGTTCGGAAGATCGCTGAATCCGGCGAGACGGGGCCTGCTACGGTGATGATAACCGGGCTCGCAGTGGGAATGGAGTCGGTCGTTGCACCGCTCCTTTGCCTTGCCGCGATCGTCTTCGTCTCGACCTCGCTGGCCGGTCTCTACGGCGTGGGTATCGCTGCGGTTGGCATGCTGGCGACTGTCGGGATCACGATGGCCATTGATGCCTATGGCCCGGTGGCGGACAACGCAGGCGGTATCGCCGAGATGGGCGAGATGGGCTCGGATGTCCGTGAAATCACCGACAGCCTCGATGAACTCGGCAACACGACGGCGGCCATCGGTAAGGGTTTCGCAATCGGTGCGGCTGCTCTGGCTGCTCTGGCGATCATCGCGGCTTTCGTGCAGACGGTGACGGCGAACAATCCCGGTTTCGAGCTCAGGCTGGATGATCCAATCGTCCTGGTCGGGATCTTCATCGGAGGCACCATTCCGTTCCTGATCTCCTCGATCACCATGACGGCCGTTGGTGAAGCGGCCTTTGACATGATAAACGAGATCCGCCGTCAGTTTAAAGAGATCCCGGGCCTGATGGAGGGGACCGCCGAGCCCGATACCGCGAAATGCGTCGAGATCGCCACCAACGCGGCGCTCAAGCGGATGATGCTGCCAGGTGTGATCGCCGTGGCAGCGCCGCCAGCCGTTGGCCTGATCATCGGTCCAGAAGCGCTTGGTGGCATGCTCGCTGGCGCCTTGCTGGGCTGTGTTCTTATGGCGCTCATGATGGCCAATGCGGGTGGCGCCTGGGACAACGCAAAGAAGTATGTCGAGAAGGGCAATCTGGGCGGCAAGGGCACCGAGACCCACGCAGCCGTCGTCGTCGGCGACACTGTGGGGGATCCTTTCAAGGACACCTCCGGCCCTTCGATGAACATCCTCATCAATGTGATGGCGATTGTGAGCCTCGTCATTGCGCCTCTGCTCTGAGCGGAGGCCAAACCAAAATTAACTGCAAGAGCCCGGGGGCATCCCGGGTTCTTCCCGTTTGGTTCACCCGGTTAGGATCAGGAGGCTCATTGGTAGCAAAGTGCAGGAGGCAACAAAGAGGAAGAGTGCAATGGTGATCCTGTCCTCCTGGAAGCGTCGACGCGGGATCTGCGGTTGCTCGAGCGTGTCTGTTTGGGCTTTGGCGATTGGCTGCCGTGCGCCCGTCTCCGTCTGATGACGGATTTTTCGGAGCCTCTTGCGGTCATCCAAATGCGATGAGGTTTCCGTTTGGTTGCGCACGGATAAAGCCCTTCGTTAACCATCGCGTTACCCTATCTGGGCAAAGCGAGAGTGTCACCTGTCCTGCGCGGCTAAGCCCGCGTTGCCATACGACAGAGAACGGAAACTTAGTCTTGCTATTTTGTGCGGCGCAGCATAGAGCGCGCGCAATAACTCAACCAAGGAGAAAACCATGCGTCTCGACGCCATTCCCGTCGGTAGCAATCCGCCCGAGGACATCAATGTCATCATCGAAGTGCCGATCGGAGGGGAGCCGATCAAGTACGAGTTGGACAAGGATTCGGGAACGCTCTTCGTCGATCGCTTTCTCTACACGCCCATGCGCTACCCTGGGAACTACGGCTTTGTGCCCCATACACTCTCTGATGATGGCGATCCAATCGATGTCTTGATCGCGAATACAAGGCCGCTCGTGCCAGGCTGTGTGATCAATTGCCGTCCGATCGGGGTTCTGGTGATGGAAGATGAGAAGGGCAAGGACGAGAAGATTGTCGCTGTGCCGTCCAATAAGATCACCCGGCGCCATGAGAAGATCGAAGACTTCTCGGATCTGCCGGATATCACGCGCCAACAGATCAACCATTTCTTTGAGCATTACAAAGATCTTGAACCTGGCAAATGGGTCAAAGTCGAAGCCTGGGGTGATCACAACCGGGCCCGCGAGATGATCCAGGAAGCAATTGATCGCGTGGCTGGCTGAGACTTGGGACGGGAGCCGTCCGGGCTCCCATGCACCACCCCGCTGACTTCGAAGGTTGCTCTCGCCCACCCGCCCGCCCGGACGGCTCTGCGAGCACGGCTTGGATGGGTTTGCGATGTCGCAAATTGCTGCGATGTTGGCACTATGTCTGCGCTCCTGAAGAAGCCGAGAGAGGGTTTGGCGATCGGTTTGCTCGCGATCGGTCAAACCATTTCTTGGGCGGGGATCTACTACCTCTTCGCAGCCCTGCTTTTGAGTTGGGAGCGCGATACCGGCTGGTCTAAGCCTGAGATTACCCTCGCATTGACCCTGGCGGTCCTAACTTCGGGTCTGGCGGCGCCGATTGCCGGGCGGTTGATTGACCGGGGCTATGGTCCTTTGATGATGGGCCTTTGCACCGCAGCGGGTGGAGCGGCTGCTGCGCTTTTGTCGCTCACCACGAGCCTGATGGGGTTCTATGCGGTTTGGATCCTGATCGGAATTGCCCAGGCAGGCGCGCTTTACGAGGCCTGTTTTGCAGTGGTTGCCCGGGCGAAAGGTCCTGCGGCCCGCCAGGGGATCACAGCAATCACATTGGCGGGCGGCTTTGCATCGGCAATTGCTTTCAGCGGAGCGGCCTGGCTCGGCAAAGAGATGGACTGGACTTGGGTGGCGGTTCTTTTCGGTGGGATAACCGCGTTGATCGCGGCTCCAGCATCCTGGTTCGGAGCGAGACTAATCGAGGGCTGCTCAGAGACCCCGACCGAAGCTTCGAGTAGCCCAAGGGGCGATCGCGTGGCGCCATTCGCACTTCTACTCTTGCTGGCCGCAACCTTTCCGATGATGGCGCTCAATCACGGGATCATCCTGAACCACCTTCTGCCTCTTTTGGACTCACGCGATATCGCGCCCCAGACGGCGGTGTTGGCTGCCTCGCTCATCGGGCCGATGCAGGTCGCTGGCCGTCTGGCGATCATGATTGCCGGGGCGCGGATCACCAGCTTGGCGGCTGTCCTGATCTCATTCGCGGGTGTTGTCGCTGCGGCTCTGATCCTTTTGGTGAGCAGTGCTGCACCGGGCCTGATCTTTGTCTCGGTTATTTTGCAGGGCGCGACCTATGGGCTGATCTCGATCTTGAAACCGGTGATCATTGCAGAGTTTAGTGGCCCTGCCGGGATTGCCAGGGTGCTTGGCTGGATGGCCTTGCCTTACTTGGGATGTTTCGCGCTGGCGCCTTATCTCGGCGCCTTGATCTGGACTGTCGGGGGTTATGATCTGGTTTTGCTGGCGGCCGCCGGATTCGCCTTTGTCGGTTTCATGGCGATGGCTCTGGCGGCTTGGTTGAGGCGCCGCTATGCGCTTTGATTTCGCCAGCCAACCTCGCCTAAAACCTCCCAATAGGTCCGCGCCACACGCATCTCGGGTCCATGGCCTTTGGCGAGCATCATCTCATGCAGTTTCGGCAGGTTCCAGCAGGGCACATGCATGACCAAATGGTGCTCGAGATGAAAGTTCACCCAATAGGGGGCTACGATCAGACCCATGAGCGGCCCGGCTCGGGTTGTTCTCACGTTCTGCAAGGGGTTCTGTGAGGCCTCGGTCGCGCCATGTTCGGCGATGTTGCGAAGACGCAGAACAAGCTGGAACCAAGTGAGAAGTGGCAGCAGCCAAAAGGCGAAGTACCACCACCAGGCACCGATGGTCCAAAGCAATGCGAAGAGGATCGTATGGACCAAAAGCGCGGGGCGTAGTGAGGCGGATTTGAACGCCTGAGCCATCTCGCCCTTGCTGGCGGCGATCGCATCTGAATCCCAGGCCAGTTGGAAGCTCAGACGGATCTGGGCTGCAAGCTGTTTCAGACCGGTTTGACCGGTCAGATCACGGAAGATCTTGCGGATGAGGCTGGCCCGCGTGGTCGGGAAAGGCCGCGAGAGCTTGAGATCGGGGTCTTTGTCGGTCTGGGTGAAGCGGTGATGTGTGAGATGGTAGGTCCGATAACTGGGGAGATCGGCCAGGATCGGGCGCCCGCAAAGCCACTGACCAACCCAATCGTTCAGCCATCGATTGGCAAAAAGCGCGTTATGCGCCGCATCATGCATCAAGATCGCCAGGCCCAATTGCCGTGAGCCGATCAGGATGACGGCAAGCAGGAAGGTAAGGACAGAGGGCGCCCAGGCGAAAAGCGCGATCGCCCCGGCCATCACAGCCCAGCAATGAAAGATCAGACCTGCTCCCATCCAATCCGAGCGCTCCGCAAGGGGTCGGATCTCCTCAGGGGTCAGAAAGTCTTTTCCTGCGGCCATGGATTGGCTCCTGTTGACCGTTAGAGCGTATCCCAAACTGTGCAGAACTCCAAATTTCAGAGCTTAGCCTGCAGGCACGGCGAAGACGGTGACAAAGGCCATGGCCATCGCGATGGGCGCGATGAGAAAGCGTTGGTGCATCGATTGGGCCACACTCATCGCGACCAAGCATTGCAAGAAGTAGTAGAAGGCAAAGGCGCGGGACGCGAGCGCGAGGATCTCGAGCGTGTCAGCCGTCCAGGTGAGCGCAATCGCACCGGCTCCCACGATAACATAGGCATAGCGGACCTTGAGGTGATCATGGGTCGTCTCGGCCAAGTTCCCAGATGCAGCGAGCGTATCGGCCACGGCGGCCGCGAACTGGCTGAGAGCTGCAGCGATGATCAGCGGGATCGGCAGCCAGATCGCTGCCGTTTTGGCAAGCGCAATCAGGCTGTCATCATCATAGTTGCCACCGAGCGTGACAACCATGGGCAGTGCCAGGGCAACGAAGGTAATATAGACCGCGCTTGAGATCAGTTGAGAAAGGCGAGAGGCTTTGATCCGCGTCTCCGCATCAAAAGTGGCGCCGAGGTAGCGGGGTGTCTCGAACCCTTGAACCACGATCAATGTGCCGGCGACCAGGGTCAGCATCGTCCATCCCGATTGCTCGGGCAGTTTTGGAAGCTGGATGCCAGTTGCCGCACTCGCGAGGCCAAGATCGTAGACTGCGAACGACCCCAGCAAGAGCGTGATAATCGCAAAAGTGACAAGCAGCGCCCAACGTTCGAGAAAAGACAGCCCATCGAGCCCGTTGATCACGCCGACCAGGGTGATCGCCGCGATCACGGCGGTTGTTAGAAGATCGTCGTGAAGCGGTGTCATCGTCCCGAGCCCGGTCAGGACAAAGGCCGCCAGAATGTGGATATAGAGACAGACCGAGATGATGTAGGCGATGACCAGGGCCAAGTCCGAGGCACGCTCGAAGGACAGGGTCATCTCGCTCGGATCGGCCGCGAGCACGGGCTCGGCATGGCGGATGTTGAACCGGATCACCGATCCCATCGCAAAGGCGAGCGCACAGACACCGGCCATTGCCAGCACCGAGTAAGGGCCAACCGCACCTGCCAGGATCGGCACGATCACCAGAAACCCGCTGCCGAAGATCGAGGCGAGCGGAGTTGTCGTTGCACTCAGGAGCTGTTTCACGCCGAAGTCCCGGATCCGCATTTCTGATCCATCTAATACCCAATCAAAATGTTTGGCAAAGCCTGGGGAAGGAATTAGGGGGAGATGCACGAACTGAGGGGATAGCATGCTCTACCAGACGCCCGAGGCCTATCTGGCAGCACCGAACAAGGCGGTGGCCTTGTTTGGGATGTCCGGGCTTGGCAAAACAACCATGGCAAACATGCTGCGAGCCGGAGGGGAGTGGTTCCACTACTCGGTCGATTACCGGATTGGCACGCGCTATATGGGCGAGCACATTGCAGACAATTTCAAAACAGAGGCGATGAAAGTCCCGCTGCTGCGCGAGCTTTTGATGAGCGACAGCGTCTACATCGCCTCGAACATCACCTTCGACAACCTCGCGCCTCTGTCGACTTATCTTGGCAAGCCGGGTGACCGGACAAAGGGCGGTATTCCCTTCGAGGAGTATGTCCGCCGCCAGCGCCAGCACCGGCAGGCGGAGATTGCGGCGATGCTCGACACAGTCGAGTTCATTGGCAGAGCGCAGCGGCTCTATGGCTATCCGCATTTCCTCTGCGATACTTCCGGATCGCTTTGCGAAGTGGTGGATGCATCGGATCCCGCCGATCCGGTTCTAAAGGCGTTGAGCCCGCATATTCTGTTCGTTCAGATCCGAGGAACGGATGAAGATGCGGAAGAGCTGGTACGGCGCTTCGACCTCGCCCCGAAGCCGATGTACTATCCCGAGGATTATCTGCGCGAGAGTTGGGCAGCCTACATTGATGCCGAGGCGCTTTCCGAAGACCAAGTTGATCCGGACGCCTTCATTCGCTGGGGGTTTCGCCGTCTCGCCAAAGCGCGGCTGCCGCGCTACGCAGCGATTGCCGAGAACTGGGGCATCAGCGTTCACGCAAGCGATATCGAAGCGGTCAGAACACCAGCGGAGTTCGATGCGCTGATCGCCCAGGCACTGGCCGATCAGCGTTAGCAAGGCGTCATAATTCGGTGGGCTTTACTCCTCGCGGATCGCTTCCATCTCGATCACGATTTCGACCTCGTCACCGACGATACCGCCAAGTGCATAGGTCATCCCAAACTCCGAGCGCTTGACCGTCCCGCGGGCCGAGACACCCATCGTGTGCTTCTTGTGGCCGAACGGGTAGGGGCCACTCTTGTTCCAAGTCGCATCCAGGGTGATCGGCTTGGTCACACCCAAGAGCGTCAGATCTCCGGTGACAGTTCCTGTCCGATCACCGGTTACTTCGCCGCTCGACGCGGTAAACGTCATCTCAGGAAACTGGCCGACATCCAGAAAGTCGGCATTTTTCACATGGCCGTCCCGGGCTTTGTGGGCTGTAAAGACACTCGCAGTCGGAACCGTCACTGAAACATCTGATAAGGTCTTTGCCTCCTCATCAAAGACGTATGATCCCTCGATCTCGGTGAACTGGCCGAAGGTCTTAGCATAGCCGATATGCATGACCCAGAAACCGACGGTCGTGTGCGCGGGGTCGATTTTATAGGTCGCAGGTTGTGCCGTGGCGATGCCAGTCGTCAGGGCAAAAGCAAAAGCGGATTTGAAAAACAGGTTCATGGCGGTCTCCGTCTGACAGTCCTCAGAGAGAAGTAAGTCAGCCTTGCGCAATGCCAATGCTTCACGGCCCTTCAATCTTTCCGGGGCACTACACTCATACGTGAAGATCAGATAGGCTCGGTTGCCAACGAGCCTGGTTGCTCTTAATCCAACGTAGCGAAAGTTGAACTTCAAAGGTCTGCAAGATGCCGATCAAGATTCCTGCCAACCTTCCCGCCTATGACATCCTGACCCGTGAGGGTGTGATGCTCATGACGGATGCGGATGCGGCGCGCCAGGATATCCGGCCTTTGCAAATCGGTCTTGTGAATCTGATGCCCAAAAAGGTGCAGACAGAGACCCAGATCGCTCGGCTGATCGGGGCCACGCCTCTGCAGATCGATCTGACGCTGATCAAGATGTCCGAGCATCAGAGCAAGAACACCTCGCACGCCCATATGGAGTCGTTCTACACAACCTTTCAGGAAGCGCGGGAGCGCAAGTTCGACGGGCTGATCATCACGGGTGCACCGATCGAGCATCTGCCCTTTGATGCGGTCGATTACTGGGCAGAGCTTTGCGAGATCTTCGAATGGACGCAGACCAATGTCCATGGCACCTATGCGATTTGCTGGGGCGCTCAGGCGATGCTGAACCATTTCCATGGCGTCCCGAAACATGCGCTTGATAAAAAGGCCTTTGGGTGTTTTCGCCATCGCGTGCTGAAGCCGACCTCACCGTTCCTGCGGGGCTTCTCGGATCACTTCGTGGTGCCCGTCAGCCGTTGGACGGAAGTCCGAGAGGCGGATATCTCACCCGATAGCGGGCTTGAGGTGATCGTTCGGTCCACCGAGGTCGGTCCCTGCCTGATCGAGGATCAAGCGCACCGGGCGCTCTATATGTTCAACCATTTGGAATACGACTCGACCACGCTCAAGGACGAGTATGATCGCGATATCGCCAATGGCGATCCGATCGATGTGCCGGTGAACTATTACCCCAAAGACGACCCGAGCCAATTGCCTGAGAACAGGTGGCGCAGCCATGCGCATTTGCTCTTTGGCAACTGGATCAATCAGATCTATCAGACGACGCCCTATAACTTGTCCGAGATCGGCAGCACCGACGCCTTGCGCGTCGCCTAAAGCCACTTATCTTTCAGTCCTCTAGCATTGCGGAGGCAGGTATGATCAGTCGGCGGAAGCTCATCCTCGGTGGCACGGCCCTTGGCGCGATTGCTGTGATCGCGGCCTGCTCCAGGGCACCCAGCTATGATGCGTCGAACGCGGCGGAGCTTTATCCTCCGATTGGCAAATTCGTGACCCTGACCGATGGCAGGAAGGTTCACTACTGGGAGCAAGGCACAGGCCAGCCGCTGATCTTGGTTCATGGCGCAAGCGGGAATTTGCGCGACTGGACCTTCTCGATCGCACCTGAACTGGCAAAGGACTTCCGTGTAATTGCCTTTGATCGCCCTGGCTTTGGCTATACTGACCGGGATCCCGCGCGCGGCTGGGATCCGGCGGTACAGGCCCGCACGCTCTACCTGGCATCGCGTGAAATCGGCATCGAAGATCCGATTATCGTGGGCCATTCTTGGGGAGGTGCTGTCGCCCTCGCCTGGGGTTTGCAATACCCCGATGAGACGCGCGGGCTGATGCCGATTTCAGGTGTGTCGATGCCCTATGGCGGGGCGGCCAAGGTCTTTCGAACGCTTGGCCTCGATGGGTATGTGATCAGCGCGTATACCAACTACATGAAGCGCGTCGCCGCCAGTGGTGGGATCGATCGCTTTGTCGCCCGTGTCTTCCGTCCGATGACACCGCCCGAGGGGTATCTCGACTATGTCGGCGCGCCTCTTGCTTTGCGGGACAAGACGTTGGCTGCAAACACGGCAGATATTCAATTCGTGAACATCGCGCTCGAGCGGATGGTGCAGGACTATCCGACCCTCAAACCACGGGTTGAAATCGTCCATGGGCGCGAGGATTTCATTGATGCCTCGCATCACGCGGTCCCGTTGGCTGGACTAATCCCAGGATCGCGACTGACGCTGCTGGACGGGGTTGGACATATGGCGCACCACGCCAATCACGAGGTCATCCGTCAAGCAGCCTTTCGGATGGTTGCCTGAGATCGCACACCCGCCTAACGTCAAGAAAAATGACGGGATGGTGCTATGGGGAAGAAGGACAAACCCTTCGGCGGGGCGATCACGCAGTTCTTCGAAGATGAGTTCCCGAAGAAGCTGCGCAAAAAGATCGACCAGGCAGACAAGAACGATATCCTTTCCTCGACCTATCCCTATCCCAAGCGGCTCGAGGGCAAGATCTATGACGAGGCGTATCAGCTTCTTCAGATCGAGCTCGTAAAACTGCAAAGCTGGGTGGTGGAGACCGGTCAGCGTCTTGTGGTTGTTTTCGAGGGCAGGGATGCGGCAGGCAAGGGTGGCACGATCAAGCGGGTGCGAGAAAACCTGAACCCCCGGGTTGCTCGGGTTGTGGCCTTGGCAAAACCCTCGGACCGCGAGACCACACAGTGGTACTTTCAACGCTATGTACAGCACATGCCGGCCGCCGGTGAGATCGTGCTGTTCGACCGTTCGTGGTATAACAGAGCGGTCGTCGAGCATGTCTTTGGCTTCTGCACCAATGAGCAGCGCGAGTTGTTCTTCCGCCAAGTTCCCTTGTTCGAGCGTGGTCTAATCAATGACGGCGTCCATCTTGTGAAGATCTGGCTGACTTGCTCGCGCTCGGAGCAGATGCGCCGGGTTCTGGCGCGCGAGCGTGATCCACTCAAACAGTGGAAGCTCAGTTCCATTGATGTCGAAAGCCTCAATCGTTGGGAGACCTACTCCCACGCGATCGAGGAGACGTTTGAGCGGACCCATAGCGAAGAGACACCTTGGCGGGTGATCCGCTCGGACGATAAACGTCGGGGTCGACTGGCAGCCATCGAACTGATCCTTAGCGGGATCGACTATGCCAGAAAAGATGAGGCAGTTGCCCGGCCGCCAAATCCGCTCCTGTCCGTGGGTCCGGATTTCATGGAGGATGATGCGGACTAGCAGAGGAGCCCAAGATGGCTGATCCGAAATACGAACCGCTCGATGCCTCGGTCACCCCCCGTTTTGCCG
>JBCDAS010000141.1:0-10540 GCA_039185235.1 Pseudomonadota bacterium | reverse complement strand
TGCGATCGTTGGCATTGGCTCGGTTGCAGGCGATCGCGGTCGGGCAAAGAACTATGTCTATGGCGCCGCGAAAGCGGGCTTCGCGGCCTGGATCTCTGGCTTGCGGCAGAAGTATGCGAACTCAGAGCTTCATGTGATGACAGTGAAGCCAGGCTTCGTGCGTACCCAGATGACAGCCGGGATGGATCTGCCGGGCCCGGTGACGGTCGACCCGGAGGCGGTGGCCGAGGATATCCTGCGTGGCCTCGATAAGAAGCATGAGGTGGTCTACACCTCGGTCTGGCGCTGGATCATGACGATCATCTGCGCAATTCCAGAGCCCATTTTTAAAAAACTGAAGTTCTGAAGCGAACCAAACGGAATGCGCGGGCAAGCCCGCGCATACACCTATACTTGGCGCCCTCGCGGGCGCATTGGCCCCAGCCAGACTGCTTTCGCGTTGTTCTGAGCTAAGCGCCAGGCGTCCCGCTTCGCCTGGGCGAAGTCGGCGAGCTCTGCTCGACGAGGGCCCGCCAGGGCCTCGGGACGCGTGCGGGGAGTTTTTGCTAGAGTTGCCAGGCTGGATGGTTCAGTCGGCGTAGAGGTAGTCTTCCAACTCATCCATGGACGGAATGGTGAGAACGCGGCCCTGGCGATCGATCAGCCCTTGCTGGCTCAGCTTCGACATGTCCCGACCAACCGATTCGCGCTGGCCCGAAATCAGGATCGCCAGTTCCTGCTGGGTCGGCACGGGATCGATCACAGCCACATCGTCCGAGGTCATGTTCGTCCGTCCCAGTTCCAGCAACTCGTAACAGAGTCGCTGCTCGGCATTCATCGTTGTCACATTGGTCATCCGGATCGAGAGATGCCGGATCCGGTCGACCATATAGATGAGAAAAGCCCGCATCACCTGCGTGTTGGTGTCCATAACCTGATTGTAATTCGCGGCCGACATGCGCGCGACGCGGCATTCCGTGATCGCAATCACATTGGTCGATCGGGGCAGGCTATCGATCGCGGCAAATATGCCGAAACCCTCGCCGGGAGGCAGTTCCGACATCAGGACCTCTTTGCCGTTATTGGTATAAGTTGCCGCCCGGGCTTTGCCGTGCAGAATGAAGTAGACGTCGTCCTCATGCTCGTCCTCGCTGACGATCAGCGCGCGCGGCTGAAAGGTCGACTCAGTCCAATGTTTCTCAAGTGCCGCGCAGCCCTCGGCGCCACAAGCTTTGAGTGTGCTGGTTTCTGGGAACGAGTCCCATAAAGTGCTGGACATGGATGCTCAACCGGGAGATGATTCCCCAGGCCCCCTTTTTGCCTTCGTTGCGCCGCCAAACACAGGGTGGTCGAAGCGACGCTCTACCGTTCGCCCGACTATATGTCAGATTGGGGCACCCCGATACTCGGATCACTTCGATTCTTGTCGAATTTGAGCGAAGTGTGACGTTTGTCACAGTTCCATCTCAGAGCGCTCCAGTATTCTGCGACCAGCTTGGGACAACCTGAACTCCCCGCAAGGACCAAGGACTGAAGTCGCAAGCTGAGGGCGTGAGTTGTGTAATTCTGTGTCGCGTTGCGGGCGGTCTTCTCCGGGATCGCCCGCGTGTTTTTAGAGCATGCGCGGGGTTTTTGAGCGGTAACTCCGGCGACTTTACCGCGCGTTGAATGCGACAGGGGGCCCTTGTGGAATCCCTCGTTTGAACGCGCGGGCGCTGCGATGATGAAGCCGGTTCCAAGTCACCTGCGAAAGCGAACCAAACGGAATGCGGCTGCGCCGCATGCACGTATTCTGGGCGCCCTCTCGGGCGCGTTGGCGCTTCCCGGCATCTCTCCGTCACCTTCGAGCTGGGCGCCGGGCGTCCCGCTTCGCATTTATGCGAAGCTGGCGGGCTTTGCCCGGCTCAGGCCCGTCAGGGCCTTGGGACGCTTGCAGACAGGTTTGGGCTAGCCGCCTTGGCGGGGTGGGACCGGATTGCAGAGGCGGACCAGTTTGGCGCAGACCGCTCGCGCTTCCTTCTGGGTCAGCCCGCCAAAGATGACCTGATAGCTCGGGCGGCCGCGGTAAGTTCCGAGCTCGATGCTCGAAGGCGCATTGTCGAGCGCAAGACCTGGGGTTTGGGCGATCTTTGCCAAACGGGCCACAGCCCCGGCTTCGTCTCGATAGCTGCCAAGATCAACGGACCAGAAGGGCTTTTCCTGAGGCTGAGGGATCCCCAGCATCTCTGGCGTCATCGCCGTGATGGTGGCGGTCTCTCCACCGCCCCTCGGCACAGGTTGACGCGCCCGCAATGGTGCGTAGGGAGACACTGCTGTCGGTTGCCCGGTCGCGGCCTGGGCCGATGTGCTGAGAGCGGCCATCAACGCCTCGAACCCCGTCGCTGGCGTTCCTGGCTTTGGCCGCGGGATCGGCGAGCGCGCCACCTCGGTGCTGCGATGCCCGGGCCGCACCACGGCCACATGGGTCTTTGCGCGTTTGAAGCCGAGATCCAGCAGCCGGGCGACCTCTCGGTTCCTTGTGCGTCCGCTTTTGCCGCCCAGAACCACGGCAATCACACGCTCAGGCCCACGCTGGGCAATGCCCACGAGGTTATAGCCAGCGGCCCTGGTGTAACCTGTCTTCATCCCCTCCATGCCGCGATAAGTGCCGAGCAGGCGGTTGGTCGTATAGATCCGCCGGCCAGCCGCGCGGTCGCTCTTTCGGCCAAAAACATTGTAGTAGTCGGGGTAGTCGTAGAAGAGATGCCGCGCCAGGATCGCCTGATCCCGCGCCGTCGTAAGATGTCCAGCCCGGGTCAGCCCATGCGGGTTCTTATAGGTGGTTGCCTTCATGCCCAACTCGCGGGCCTTCGCGGTCATCAGCTGGGCAAACGCCTTCTCAGAGCCTGAGATAGCCTCCGCCAGCACCATCGCCGCGTCATTGGCGGACTTGATCGCAGTCGCCCGGATCATGTCACGGATCGTCACCCGCTCGCCTGACTTCAACCTGAGCCGCGAGCCGGTCATTCGCGCGGCCTTGCGCGAGACCCGAACCCGCGTATCGAGTTTGAGCTGACCATTCCGAACCGCCTCGAAGGTCAGATAGAGCGTCATCATCTTGGTCAGCGATGCGGGATGCTGGCGCCGGTCCGCACTGCGTGAATGCATGACCGAGCCGTCGCGCATATCCATCACGATCGCAGCATAGGGTGCGGCCGATGCCGGGCTTGCCGTCATCACCACAGTCATCATCGCGCCGAGCGTCAGCGCTACAAACCATCGGGCCATTATCATGGTCCCCTACCTAAACTCTGCCTCTGGCCGGAGCATCTTTCAAAATGTGCGCCGGTCCAACAGTTTTGCGTCTTAAAGTTAACAGATCATGGCAAGGATGAGAATCCCCTTTTGCACAGCACATTTACCGTCCATTCCGAAGGATTTTTGTGCACTGCAAAAAAATCCCTTGACGACGCGTTCCACAATGGCTATTTCGCAGGTGCAACATAAACCGGCACCCGCCGGCCGAAGTATCGGAAACTATCCATATTGGAGGATAACATGGCGACGAAAGCTGCCGCTAAGAAAGTCGAAGATCTGACTGCTGAAGCTCAGAAGACGGTTGAAGAGAGCATGGAAAAAGTTACCAAAGGCATCGAGGACGCGACTCAGTTCGGCCAGGAAAACGTCGACGCTTTCATGGCTTCCTCGAAAATCGCAGCCAAAGCTGCTGAAGACATCAATGCCGAGTTGATGGCTTACAGCAAGAAGTCCTACGAAGAGGGCATGGCTGCTGCGAAAGAGTTGACCTCGTGCAAATCGGTCACCGAGTATTTCGAGAAGCAAAACGAGATTGCAAAGACCTCGTTTGACGGCTTCGTGGCCGAAGCCACCAAGCTCAACGAAATGTACACCGCTGCTGCAAAGGAAATGTTCGCTCCGCTGAACGACCGTTTCACCGCAGCAACCGAGATGATGAAATCGTTCCGCGTCTGATCGCCTGCGACATTGTCGAATTTAGGTAAGGGGGCTCAGGCCCCCTTTTCTCGTTGCGTCCGGCAATTATATGCTTGGCGCGGCTAGGGATGCTCTGCCAAACTCGGGTGCGATGACCTTCGAACTGATCACATTGTCGGACAAGGACCAGGACGACCCGGGCGACCAGGACGGCGATGTTGGCATTGCGACCAAAACCAAGCCAAAAACCAAGCGCCCCTCTCTCTACAAAGTGCTGCTGCTCAATGATGACTACACACCGATGGAATTTGTCGTGTACATCCTCGAGCGGTTTTTCAATCTCGGCCACGGCTATGCGGTCGAGATTATGCTGCAAGTGCATAATAAAGGTGTCGCCGTGGTCGGCGTCTATCCCTTTGAGGTCGCGGAAACAAAAGTGACGCAAGTCATGGAATGTGCCCGATCGAACCAGCACCCGTTGCAATGCACCATGGAAAAGGAATGATCACGCAGGATTAAGGGCTCTAAGCCAAATCCGTGCTTGATCGTTCCGAGAACAAGCCCAAGATAATGTTAGGTGGTTGGTCTTAGGATGGGCCAATCGGATGTATAGGAGCTTCTAATGCCCTCATTAACTCAGACCCTGGAAGATGCGATCCATCGTGCCATTGCCCTTGCAAATGGGCGTCGGCATGAGCTTGCCACGCTGGAGCATTTGCTTTTGGCGTTGATTGATGAGCCGGACGCCGCCCAGGTGATGAAGGCATGCTCGGTGGATCTCGGTCAGCTACGAGAGACGCTGACCCGGTTCATCGACAATGAACTCGACGCATTGGTGTTCGAATCAGATGGGTCGGAGGCGGCGCCCTCGACCGGGTTCCAGCGCGTGATCCAGCGTGCGGCGATCCATGTCCAAAGCTCGGGCCGGGCCGAGGTAACGGGCGCCAATGTGCTGGTCGCGATCTTCAATGAGCGCGAAAGCCATGCGGCCTTCTTCCTGCAAGAGCAGGATATGACGCGTTATGACGCGGTGAACTACCTCAGCCATGGCGTGGCGAAAGATCCCGCCTTTGGTGAGACGCGCCCGGTGCGCGGCACCGAGGATGCCGAGGCCGCGGATACCGATGTCGAGACCGGCAATGATGAGACAAGTCTCGGCAAGTTCTGCGTCGATCTGAATGCCAAGGCTGAGAAGGGCGATGTCGACCCGCTGATCGGCCGGATGCATGAGGTCGAGCGCTGTATCCAAGTCCTCTGCCGCAGGCGCAAGAACAACCCGCTTTTGGTGGGCGACCCTGGTGTCGGCAAAACCGCGATTGCCGAGGGGCTGGCCAAAAAAATCGTCGACAAGGAAGTGCCGGAGATCCTGTCGGGCTCGACCATCTACTCGCTCGATATGGGCGCGCTCTTGGCCGGGACCCGCTATCGCGGCGACTTTGAGGAACGTCTCAAGGCGGTCATCAAGGAGCTCGAAGAGCACGAAGACGCGATCCTCTTCATCGATGAGATCCATACGGTGATCGGCGCGGGTGCGACGACCGGCGGGGCGATGGATGCCTCGAACCTGCTGAAGCCGAGCCTCCAATCCGGCGGCCTGCGCTGCATGGGCTCGACGACCTATAACGAGTTCCGCCAGCATTTCGAGAAAGACCGCGCGCTCTCCCGCCGGTTCCAGAAGATCGATGTGACCGAACCTTCGGTCGATGACGCGATCGAGATCCTGCGCGGCCTGAAGCCGTTCTTCGAAAAGCACCACAAGGTCGAGTACACGCCCGAGGCGGTCAAAGCCGCGGTCGATCTCTCGGCCCGCTATATCAATGACCGCAAGCTGCCCGACAAAGCGATTGATGTGATCGACGAGGCGGGTGCTGCCCAGCATCTGGTGCCGGAAGACGAACGGACCAAAACGATCGATGAGGAGCAGATCGAAGCGGTCGTCGCCAAGATCGCCCGGATCCCGCCCAAGCAGGTTTCCAAAGACGATGCCGAGCAGTTGCGCGATCTCGAAGTGAACCTCAAGCGGGTTGTCTTCGGCCAGGATGCGGCGATCGATGCGCTGGCCTCGGCCATCAAATTGGCCCGCGCGGGCCTGCGCGAGCCGGAGAAGCCGATCGGCAACTACCTCTTCGCGGGGCCCACGGGGGTTGGGAAGACCGAGGTGGCCAAGCAGCTCGCCTCGATCATGGGCGTCGAGATGCTGCGCTTCGACATGTCGGAGTACATGGAAAAGCACTCGGTCAGCCGCCTGATCGGCGCGCCTCCGGGCTATGTCGGGTTTGACCAAGGGGGCCTTCTGACCGATGGCGTCGACCAGCACCCGCATTGTGTGCTGTTGCTCGATGAGATCGAGAAGGCGCATCCGGATGTCTTCAACATCCTGCTCCAGGTGATGGATCATGGCTCGCTGACCGATCACAACGGCAAGAAAGTGAACTTCCGTAACGTGATCCTAATCATGACCTCGAACGCAGGCGCCGCCGATCTGGCGAAAGCCGCGATCGGGTTCGGTCGTGACCGGCGTGAAGGCGACGATGTCGAGGCGATTGAGAAGACCTTCAGCCCCGAGTTCCGCAACCGGCTGGACGCCACCATCTCCTTCGGCCCGCTGCCGCGCGAGGTGATCCTGCAAGTGGTCGACAAGTTCGTCCTGCAGTTGGAAGCCCAACTGATGGAGCGCAATGTCACCATCGATCTCACCAAACCGGCCGCCGAATGGCTCGCCGATAAGGGCTATGATGACAAGATGGGCGCCCGCCCGCTTGGCCGGATCATCCAGGAGCACATCAAGAAGCCCCTGGCGGAAGAGCTGCTCTTTGGCAAGCTCTCCGAAGGGGGTGTGGTCAAGGTGGGTATTCGGGACGGCAAGATCTATCTCGAAACCTCACCGCCCGACAAACCGCGCTTGCCAAAAAGCAAGCCACCGCTGCTCACCGCGGAGTGAGAGATCCAGACGCCGCCGCGAGCCCGCTCGCGGCGGCTTTCGCATTGAATGCCCAAATGCTCTGAGCGAACGACGTGCCCGGTGCCATCACGGCCCGTCGCTCTTGTCCTTGAAGTTCGTCAATCGAGCTCCACGGCGCAGATCGTTGGGTTACAAGCCGCATGATGCGCGTGGTTTTCGGAGCTTGCTTCGCAGGGATACGGGATCTACGCACCCATTTGCCCTGATCGCTTTGGGAACAGGTTGGGATGCCGGAGCGGGGGTCTCGAGATACGGGGAAATCCGGGGAGCCCTTCGTTTCCGCGTCAAATCAGGAGAAGCGCACAGGCTGTTCGTCCAGCCATAAGCCGCTCCTCGGATGCGTGACTGCGCAGCCACACGAGGGTTTCGGGCCGGAGCCCAAGGTCCGATCCGCGGATGCCAACCCGCCGATCAGACGCTTTTCCATGGAGATCGAGGTCAGGTGTGTCAGACCATCACTCGGCGAACGCGGGACCGGTTTTGGCGCGAGATGCTTAAAATTTGATGAAAATGAACCCAGCGCGCGCTCACGCCCGGCCAACGCCGTGATAGGCAAACCCCGCCTCGCGCGCATCTTCGGGCACATAAATATTGCGCAGATCGACCAGCACTTTGCCCCGCATGGATTGCGAGAGCCGCACCAGATCGAGGCCCCGGAATTGGTTCCATTCGGTGAGCACGACCAGGGCATCCGCCTCGCGCGCCGCCTCATAGGCATCCTCGGTCCAGGTGACGCCGGGCAGCAGCGCTTCGCCTTCCTTGCGGCCCTCCGGGTCGACGACCGTAACCTGCGCGCCCGCGCCGATCAGGGCGGGGACGATGGTCAGCGCCGGGGCCTCGCGCATATCATCGGTGTTGGGTTTGAAGGTGACCCCCAAAACCGTCACCCGCTTGCCCGCGACCTGGCCGTCCATCGCCTCGCGGATTTTCTCGACCATGGCGCGTTTGCGGGCGTCATTGACGGTGATAACCGCCTCGACAATGCGCATTGGGCTGGCATGGTCCTGGCCGATCCGGGCCAAGGCGGATGTGTCCTTTGGAAAGCACGAGCCGCCATAGCCGGGGCCGGGATGCAGGAACTTCGACCCGATCCGCCCGTCCAGCCCGATCCCTTTGGCGACCGATTGGACATCCGCGCCGCAGCGCTCGCAGAGATCGGCGATTTCGTTGATGAAGGTGATCTTGGTCGCGAGGAAGGCATTGGCCGCGTATTTGATCATCTCGGCCGATTCGAGCGAGGTGAAAACCATCGGGGTCTCGCGGAGGAAAAGCGGACGGTAGACCTCGCTCATGATCTTTTTGGCGCGCTCCGTCTCGACACCAACGACGACCCGGTCGGGGCGCATGAAATCCTCGATCGCGGCCCCTTCGCGCAGGAATTCGGGGTTGGACGCGATCTCGAAATCCGCGCCCGGGGCTGTGGCGCGGACCCGGCGGGCGACCTCGGCATTGGTGCCGACGGGGACGGTGGATTTGACGACGACAACGGTGGGTCCCGCGATCAGGGGCGCGAGTTCCTCAGCCGCCTGATAGACATAAGTCAGATCCGCATGGCCATCGCCGCGACGGGTGGGCGTGCCGACCCCGATGAAGACCGCATCCGCCCCTTTCATCGCCTCGGCCAGATCGGTCGTGAAACTCAGCCGCCCGGCCGCTGTATTGGCCGCCATCAGCGCCTCGAGCCCTGGCTCAAAGATCGGCACTTCGCCACGCCTCAGCGCTTCGATCTTCTCGGCATTCTTGTCGACACACACCACATCATGGCCGAAATCCGAGAAACAGACGCCCGAGACGAGCCCGACATAGCCGGAGCCGATCATCGTGATGCGCATGGGAGGTTCTCCTACCTAAACTGGACGCTTCTCGTCCCCTACTTCACTGGCCCGACTTGCGGAAGCTGGAGCGCTTTGACCATATCGCGCACTTCCTGGCGGGCTGCAACATGGCTGAGCGTCAGCGAGATCAAGCCATCTTTCTTAAGATCCAGTAGCGTGAGGCCGTTTAGAAAAAGTTCCCGAAAGATGACGCGCTCGGAGAAGCCGGGCACGATGCGAAAACCGATCCGGTCCGAGAGCTCTTGCATGACTTTGGAAACCTGGCGGCGGTTGCGGCTTTCCAAAGTCGACATGCGGTTGCGCAGGACGACCCAATCCGTGGGCGCAAGGCCAGCCGCGGCCCGGCGCTGGCGCGCCTCCCAAACCAGTTCCGAGTAGATCGAGGGGCCCAGCACCTTGCCGGTCTCCGGGTCTACCTGGCCGAGTAGGTCGAAATCGATCAGGCTGTCATTGATCGGTGTGATCAGCGTATCGGCCATCTGATGGGCCGTGCGGTTGAACTGTGTCACCGAACCGGGCGTGTCGATCAGCACAAACTCGCAATCGCGCTTCAGGTCTTTGACTGCGGCGATGAGCTGGTCATGATCTTCGCGATCGGCCAGAAACCGAACCGAGGCTTCTGAGGGCTCGATCGAAATGCGCTCAGGCCCCAACAGCCGGGTTCCGACCCTGAGGCCATAAGCCTCGCGGTTCTCGAGATAGCGAAAGAAGCTTTGCTGGCGCAGGTCCAAGTCGATCACGCCAACGGACTTTCCGCCGCGCAAAAGCGCGATGCAAAGATGCATGGCGGTCGTTGATTTGCCGGATCCACCCTTCTCGTTGCCGAGGACAATGACATGCCCCGTCTTGCTGCTCATGCTGCCCCCCTTGGCCCCCAATCATCGCGTTATGCCATTGGCTCGGGGGGAATTAGAAGCTCAAATCGATCTTCGTCGGGTGCTATCTCAGGATCACATAGAGGGCATCTTCCGGCAGGCTCAACGAGAGCGCGCCGTCTTGGCGCGTGACCGGGATCTGCCCACGTGCCATGCCGTTTGGATCGAGCACGATCGCCTCGGTCAGGCCTGGGTTGCGCAGGGTGAGGCGGCCTCGGAAGCGGTTGATCTGCCAGGGGGGACCACCAAAGGCAACCACCTCCTCTGCTGGGCCGTCCTCGGTTTGCACGGGTTTTGAGCGCCATCCGGTCGGCCGAGCGATGGTGCCGATCTGGATCAGGATCTTCCGGGACCGGGCCAGGGGTTCGCGATCCAGGGGCAGGGCGACGAGGGTGGCGTAAGGCGCTTCGCTCTCGATCACCATATCCTGGGTCTCGAACCGGTCTTGGGCGGTGAGATCGCCGATCACCCCTTGTGCCCGGGGCGCATCCAAGGTGACCACGCGCTGGCCCCAATCCCATCTCAGCTGTCCGGTCGCGCTGGTCACGGTTTGATTGCGCTCATCGATCAGCCGCTCGAGCTTTGGCGAGATCTGGGTCGGTGTCTCCTGGTCAAACGCGACCTGGACGGGCCCTGTGAGGAACGCATAAGGGCTGATATCGCCTTGGGCTCGGCGGGCGCGCCGCGTGTGGTCGCGGTTCGGGTCATAGCCCTGCTGGCTGACCACCAGAGGATCGATGCGCGCCCAAAGATCCTGCGCGCGGCGCGCCTCGATCACCACCGGATCAGCCGCATCGATCAGCCCTTGGCGGAAAATCAGCGCGGCGGCGGGGAACATGCCAAAGATCATCGGCGTGCCCGCCTGCCATTTGCCGATGCTTGGCAGATACCCGTTGGCCGAGCCCGGCGCGCGCCACTGGGTCTCGCGCATCCGGAACCAATAGCTGATATCGACC
>JBCDAS010000140.1:0-10601 GCA_039185235.1 Pseudomonadota bacterium | reverse complement strand
TCAGCGCCTTGGCCGCATCCTTGAGCCCCATCGCCCGGATCGCAGAAGCTGGGGGGCCGATGAAAACCAACCCCGCTGCCTCGATTTTCTCCACAAAATCAGGGTTTTCCGAGAGAAACCCATAGCCAGGATGGATCGCTTCAGCCCCTGTCGCCAAAGCCGCCTCGACGATCCGGTCAGCCTGCAGATAACTCTCCGCCACCGGGGGCGGGCCGATCAAAACCGCCTCATCCGCCATCTCGACATGCAGCGCGTTGGCATCCGCCTCTGAGTAGACAGCCACTGTTGCGACCCCCATAGAGCGCGCTGTGCGGATCACCCGGCAGGCGATTTCACCCCGATTGGCGATGAGGATCTTAGAAAACACTAGTCATCCCTCGCAAAGTCTCGGACCAATCGAAAGCGTTCACAGACGATCTCCATCTCGGGATCAAAGGCACCACTGCGTTCGAAGTATTCCTGATGATCGCGGCGCCATCCTTCAAGGCTGTCGTTCTCGCCTTCAGCCAGCGCAAACGCCTCATCGACATCACAAAACCGTTTAACTTCAACGGATTGTGTCTCAGTGACGATGGCGGGATTTCCATCCCAGTCGAGTGCAATATCGCAACGCCCAACGGCGGGAACCACCTCGCCAGTTCGTTCAAAGAAGGCCAGAGAGTCGCATGTTGCCGTTTTCTGGCCAGAGCGAACGAGAGCCAGCAACTCGTCACAGAGTTCTCGGCTATCTCCGAAAGTGAAGGTTTCCGCACCGGCGTAAAGCGCTTTGGCTTCATCTAGGGATACCGTCATCGCTCACATCCTGAACAGGCCGAACCGGGTCTCTGGGATCGGGATTTGCAGGCTGACGGTGAGGCTGAGCGCCAGGACTTCGCGGGTTTTGCTTGGGTCGATGATGCCGTCGTCCCAGAGGCGGGCGCTCGCGTAAAGCGCGTGGGACTGATGGTCGAACTGGTCGATAACCGGTTGTTTAAATTGGGTTTCTTCCTCTTCTGACCACGCGCCGCCGCGCCTTTCGATCCCGTCCCTGCGGACGGTGGCGAGGACGCCGGCGGCTTGTTCTCCGCCCATCACTGAGATCCGGCTGTTCGGCCAGGTCCAGAGGAAGCGCGGCGAGTAGGCGCGGCCGCACATGCCGTAGTTTCCGGCGCCATAGGAGCCCCCGACCAGCATCGTGATCTTGGGCACTTGTGTGGTCGCCACAGCGGTCACCATTTTCGCGCCATGCTTGGCGATACCCTCGGCTTCGTATTTCTGACCGACCATGTAGCCCGTGATATTTTGCAGAAAAATCAGAGGGATACGGCGTTGTGAGCAAAGCTCAATGAAATGGGCGGCCTTCAATGCACTCTCTGAATAGAGCACGCCATTATTGGCGATGATCCCGCAATGGATCCCGCAGATCTCGGCAAACCCGGTCACGATCGTCTCGGAGAACCGGCGCTTGAATTCATCCAGGCGTGAGCCATCAACCACCCGGGCGATCACCTCGCGAATGTCATAGGGAATGCGGGTGGAGGCGGGGACGATGCCGAGGATCTCCTCGGGGTCATAGAGCGGATTTTCCCCTGCATTCTTCCATAACTCTTGCGTAGTTTTTCCATAACTACGCGTGCCGAGGTTCGCCATGATCCGCCGAGCGATGGCGAGCGCGTGTTCATCATCGCGCGCGAGATGATCAGCAACGCCGGAGAGCCGGGTATGGACATCGCCGCCGCCCAGATCCTCGGCGCTGACGATCTCGCCCGTCGCCATCTTCAACAGCGGGGGCCCGGCGAGGAAGATCGTCCCCTGCCCCTCGACAATGATCGTCTCATCCGACATGGCCGGGACATAGGCGCCGCCCGCAGTGCAGGAGCCCATGACCACCGCGATCTGCGGGATGCCTTTAGCGGACATATTGGCCTGGTTAAAGAAGATCCGGCCAAAGTGGTCGCGGTCCGGGAAGACCTCGTCCTGGTTTGGCAGGTTCGCGCCGCCACTGTCCACGAGGTAGATGCAGGGGAGATGACAGGCCTCGGCAATCTCCTGCGCGCGGAGGTGTTTCTTGACCGTCATCGGGTAATAGGTGCCGCCCTTCACGGTCGCATCATTGCAGACGATCATGGCGAGGCGGCCCGAGACCTGGCCCACACCCGCGATCACGCCCGCGCCGGGGGCCGCCCCCTCATACATGTCATGGGCAGCAGTCGCCCCGATCTCGAGGAACGCAGTGCCCGGATCCAACAGCCGTTCGATCCGGTCCCGAGGCAGAAGCTTGCCGCGCGCCACATGCCGCTCCCGCGCGTTCTCGCCGCCACCCGCGCGGGCAAGCTCGATGGCAGCCCGCGCCTGATCGAGAGCCGCGCGCATGGCGGCGTCGTTCGTCCGGTAGGATTCGCTGGCCGTCGAGATGTCAGATTGCAGTACGCTCATTGCGGCATCTCGTTTTGGAAGAACCCATAGGCGGCGAGCCAGTAGGCGGAGGCGCAGCCGGCGACTTTCATTTCGACCTCGTGGGATGGGCTGTCGGGGAACTGGCGGGCCGAGCAGCTTTCCTCGATGGTTCTGTAGACCTCGGGCAGGATGTTGGGGAAGGCGCGGATCAGGGCGCTCTCGACATCGAGGCTGATGCGGTTGGCATGGGCGATGCGGCATTGGGCATCCTCTGGCGCGATGGGGTCGCCGGGTGTGGCGCCGGGCGCGCATTCGGTCGCGATTTTTGCCATGCAGCGGGGAATGCCGTCCGGCGTGCCGGAGGCAGCGAGGCAAAGCTCGGCCACCTTCTCAGGCTCGGTCGCGAGGGTGGGTGTAGCGAAGAGGAGTAAGAAAAGGTATCTCGACAAACTCATTCAGCCTCCACCGTCTGGCCCACGAACATATCGTGGTTTGCATAGCGCATATAGACAAGCAATCGCGCCGCGCGCTCCTGCACATACTTCAGGTGGCATCGGGCAGCTCCCGAGGAGACCCAAGTGCCCTTCAAGAACTCGTATGGGAAGGTGCAGTGGAGTTTTTTGCCTGCGAGCCAGTGATTGTGTTGGCGCTCCAACGCATTGATTGCGTCTTTGGAGAGCTCTCGGCGCAAGATGGTCAAAGACTGTTCGATCAAGCTTTGCCAGACATCATTTTCTCGGTGATCGCACCACTGCTGTGCCTGAAGGGGATTTGCGGCTCTTTGCTCCTCGACCTCGGTGCACGGATCACTTGCGGCGAAGAAGCAGGCTGAGGGATCAAATTCGTTTTGGCTCAGGCATGTTTCGATCCGCGCTTTGTCGTCAGCGGTCGCTCCATCGGCCCAGGCGAAGTCGACACTCAGCAAGAGGGCCAAGGCAGCAAGGCGCATCATCCGCTCGAACCCTCGATCGCCAGGCGCCCGTCGGGGCCTCGGGCCCAGAGGGTGAGGCCGGTGTCGGTTTCTTTGGCACAGATGGTGAAGGGCTCGTCCGCGAAGATCGGTGCGGTCAGGCGGTAGGAGAATTCGGTGACGGGGCCGATCTCTTGCGCCAGTTCCAGGAGCAGGGTTGCCAGCAGCGGCCCGTGGACGACGAGGCCGGGATAGCCCTCGATCCGGGTCGCGTGGTCGAGGTCGTAGTGGATCTTGTGGCCGTTGAAGGTCAGGGCGGAGTAGCGAAAGAGCACCGTCGAGTCGCAGGACCATTCGCGGGCATGGGTCTCGTCGGTCGGGGCCTGTTTCGGCTCGCGTTTCGGGGCGTTCGGGTCCGGGTCCTCGCGGTAGACGATGTCCTGCTCTTCGGTGATGGCAAGGCCCGCGGCGCCCGAGATCTGGTGGCGGACGGTGACGAAGGTCATGGCACCGGCGCGTCCGGTCTTCTCGGCGACATTCGCGATGGTGGAGGTCTTGGTCGCTTCGCGGCCAAGCGGCAGCGCGCCATGGATCCGGAGCCTCCCACCGGCCCACATGCGCCGCGGCTGGGCGACCTCGGGGATGAAGCCTCCCACGGCCGGGTGCCCGTCGAGGCCCAAAGCGCTGCGCGGCCGTGCTTCAAGGAAATACATCCAATGCCAGAATGGGGGCAGCGGGTCATCGGGGCCGGGCTCGGCGCGGGTGAGTTCCAGCACCCGGCAAAATGCCTGCGCTGGCCAGGGGCTCATTGGGTCCGTCAGGATCTGGCGCCGATTGGTCCAGTCTTCTGGCATCCGCTCTGTGACGGGCATGGTCTTGCTCCGGTAACGCATGGAGGTTTAGGGTTAGCGCAAGACACCCAGCCCGAGCAATCGCCCGTGATCAAAAGCCTCGACCATCTTGTCCTGACCGTCGCCTCGATCGAGGAGACGGTGGCGTTCTATTGCGGAGCGCTGGGCATGGAGGAGGTGGTTTTTGGCGAGGGACGGCGCGCATTAGCCTTCGGTGCGCAGAAGATCAATCTGCATCAGGCGGGACAGGAGTTCGAGCCAAAGGCCGCGCGGCCGATGCCTGGCTCGGGCGATCTCTGCTTCCTGGCGGACCGACCTCTCGCGGAGGTGATTGCAGGGCTGGAGGCGCTGGGCCTTGCGCTGGAAGACGGACCCGTGCCGCGTACCGGGGCCACGGGACCGATCATGTCGATCTATCTCCGCGATCCGGATGGCAATCTGGTGGAGATCTCGGAACCCGAGTGAGCACCGCCTGGCCCTCGGGACCGCCGGTGATGCGCCTGGCTGTCAGTTCTCGGGATTTGATCCTGACCCGCGAACCAACTCCTAAGACACTCGCGTCGGCTTTGTTGACGTCGTTGGCCCCGGAGAAGATATCAGCGATTTCTCGGATATTGAGCGTGTCGACTTTTCCATCAACCAGGGCCTCTCCTCTGCTTCTATCGGGCCGTTCTCGGTCACGGTCGACGAGATCCGCGTGGGCGCCGCGCCTCAGATCGCGATCCCGCTGGCACCTGCTGGATGGTTGTTGCTGGTCGCCGTCGGAGGGATTGGCCTTGCAGGGCGTAGGACGAGCGGCTGAGATCGAAGCGCGCCCACTGATCCGCTTCGCAATCGCCCACCCGAGGTTTCTCGATCTCAAGTTGGTGCATCTACCCTGCGGTGGCCGGGTCCAACGGCCGGTCTTTTCGCAAGTCTGCGGCGACGCGCTTGACCCGTTCCTGCTGAGATCAATACTGCGGAGGCTTGTGGCGGGGTCTAGAGCCGAGAGTTGGGCTGGGAGCGGGTCTTCGGTTTCTGCGGATTGAACCCATGTTTGCGTATCGCTGAACGAGACCGCCATAGTTTGGCATGCCTTGGGTTCTTGGACAGGCCTCTCGCGTCCACGGGATCGGCGGTGTGGGAGTTCTCAACTTCGAGAGATCGGGGGCGAGCGGCGCTTGACCGGGTGGGCTCTGGGCGCTCAATAGGGGCATGCATTTTCGATCCACTTTGCGCCGATGAGCCCGTTTCGCCTGTTTGCCACCATCGCGGCCTGTGCAGCGATCGCGCTTTTGTCGTATTCGCTGTTTGCGACGCCGCCCTCCTATCAGGAGGCGGTTTTGGCCTTGCATTTGGCCGGCCATGGCGCGCCGATCTGGCCGGAAGGGGTAACGAGCGCGGGCGCGATCCAGGCGCTGGGAGCAGGGCGCGGGGCGCTCTCGACGATCACGAGCACTTTGATGCTGAGCGATCTGCAGCCGCCGCTCTGGATTTGGGTGGCCTGGCTGGTTGAGGCTTTGCCGGGGGGGATTGCTCTGCTGCGGGGGCTCTCGGCCTTGGCGATCGGGCTCTCGGCCCTGGCGCTTTGGCGGCTCTATCGCAGGGTGACGCCGCATGAGCGCGACCATCTCTACCTTTTGGCGCTGTTTCTCCTGATCCCCAGCACGCATCTGGCTGCAACCAGCGTTGGGCCGGAGGCATTTGCGATCCTCGGCCTCTCGATGGCGCTGTCGGGCGCCTCGGCGGCCTGGCGGAAACAGCGGTTGACCCCAGGGCATGCGGCGCTCTTGGGCGGAGGGGCTGGGATTGCGAGCGCGAGTGCGCTGATCGCGATGCCCGCGGCGATGGTGCTGCTTGTCGCGGGGCTGATCCGGCCGCGCGGCGCAGGGCGCTGGGTGGCCGTCGGAGTTGCCTTGGCGATGAGCCTGCCGCTCTTTGCCATCGCGCTGAGCGCCCTGCCCGCCTATGCGCCCGAGTTTGCCGCAGATCGCGGGATCTTAGCGCCTGCGCTTCAGGGCGAGGTGAGCGCGGTCTCGCCGGGGGAGCTGTTGATTGCGGCCCATCCCGGGCGGCTGCAACCGCCCGGACTGGTGATCGTGCTGTTGCTCGGCCTGGCCCTGGGCGCGGTCTATGCGGGAACGCGCAGCCTGCTGCAAGGCCGCAAGCGGCCTGAGTTTATGATGGCGTTGGCCGGGCTCTGCGCTTCGGGTGCTGTGGCTTTTGCGGTGAAGGCGGATGGCTCGACGCTGGTTCCGCTGGCGCCCCTGGTCGCTGTGATACTGGGCACCGGGGTGTTGAGCCTCGAGACCAAGGTTCTGGCCGTGCCCCTGATCGCGCTTTACGGGCTGACCGGGGCGGGGGTTGCGTTGACCGACCGTGGGGAGCCCCATTGGCAGCTGAGCCAAACCGTCGCGAGCAAGCGGGATTTCCTGGATATGGTGGTCATCGATCAAACCGCAGATCGGGTGACTGCCTTGCCCTATCTGATCGCTCTGGCACAGTCGCCCGAGCAGCCGGTTCTGATCGGTCAGGCGGTGGAGCTGTTGGGCGGGGAGGCGGCGCTCCTGGGCGAGGCTGATCTGGCCCATGTGATCCATCCGCCAGGTCCAGAGGGCGCCGCGCGGCTCGAAGCTTTTCGGGCCCAGGTCCCGGGCGAGCGCCAACGCCTAGTGGAGCAAGCCGCCCATTACGATCTGATCCAGCTGAGCGTCGATCACGCGCTGGATTGACCCGATCAGCATGCATGTGGGGCGCGCGTCCGGTCGGAAGTGAGAGGCAAAGGTCAGTTTCGCCGAAACCAGCAGGCGAGAGAGGCGTCAGGGACAAGCCAAGCGCTGAGATTGAGCCTCTCAGCCTCTTCGCCTAGGATCCGCTGCCAGGCCGACAGATCTCCTCTGACAGCCAACCATCCAGCCCAAGGAGGCCCTATGGCCAAAGCCCTCGATATCACGCAAGCCGGTCCGCAGACTTTGGCAATCCATGCAGGCGAAATGCCCGATCCTGTGACCGGTGCATCCTCGCCCAATATCGTGATGTCGTCCACTTATGTGACCGAGAAGCCCGAGGGGTTTTCGGCCTCGGAGCTGACCGAGGAGAGCCCGTTTGTCTACACAAGATGGGCGAACCCAACGGTGGCCGCGCTCCAGCGTAAGATGGCGGCGCTGGAGGGTACCGAGGCGGCGGCTTGTTTCGCCTCGGGCATGGCAGCGGCACATGCGATTTTGCTGGCGGAGCTGTCGGCGGGCGATCACCTGATCCTCTCAGATGTGGCCTATGCAGGGATTGCGGAGCTGACCCGGGACACGCTGCCGCGTCTAGGGGTTGCAGTCTCGAAGGTCGATACGTCGGATCCCGCGAATGTCGCCGAGGCTCTACGGCCGGAGACCAAGCTCGTTTTCCTCGACACGCCCTGCAATCCGCTGATCCGGCTGAGCGATATCCAGGCGATTGCAGCGATTGCGCATGACGCAGGCGCGCGGGTTGTCGTGGACAACACGTTTGCCAGCCCGATCGGATGCAATCCTTGCGGCCTTGGCGCGGATTACACCATGCATTCGCTGACCAAATATGTGGGCGGGCATGGCGATGCGTTGGGCGGCGCGGTATGCGGCCGAGCGGAGCTGATCCGGCCCCTGATCTCCGAGGCGAGCGTGCATTACGGCGGGGTGATGAGCCCGTTCAACGCATGGCTGATCGCGCGCGGCGCGGCAACCCTGCCCTTGCGGATGGCAGCCCATGAGGCGGGCGCACGCAAAGTGGCCGCTTGGCTGGAGCAGGACCCGCGGGTGGCGCGGGTGGTCTGGCCGGGGCTCAGCTCGCATCCCCAGCACAACTTGGCCGGTCAGCAGATGCAGAACTTCTCGGGCATGATGAGCTTTCAGCCCGCAGGTGACGCGGCGCAGGGTAAAGCGGTGGCAGAGCGTGCGGCGGCAGAGCTGTCGCTGGTGCATTACGCGGTCTCGCTCGGCCACCACCGGAGCCTGATCTGCTATCTGCCAAGCGCGGATATGGTCGCGTCGTCCTTCAACCTCGAGGGCGCTCAGGCCGAGGCCTATCGCGCCTGGGCGGGCCATGGGATCTTCCGCCTCTCGATTGGGCTGGAGGATGCGGATGACATCATAGCGGATCTCGACCGGGTGCTTTGAGCCGATTTCGCTGACGCGAAGCGCCGCGTCACCACAGCGAGGATCGCAGAAACAGCGCCCGCGGCGGGCTGCAACACAAGCGCCGGTTGCACCGCCAAAGGGCCCTCCACTCTCTCCACTGGCCTTGAAGGTGAAACCGCGCCGCGCGCGCGAGGGTGACACCGGAGCGGCGTTGACGCGGCGCTTCGCGGCGGTTCAACCCGCACCCCTCGCTCGCATTTCCCTCCAGAGTGCGTAGAGCCCAGCCAGAATGATCATCGCCATCCCGACAAGCGTTGCCAAATCAAGCCGTTCACCAAAGATGGTCCAACCAAGAACCACGCCAAAGACCATCTGCAGGTAGGCAAAGGGTTGAATACGGACCGCCTCGGTCTGATCATAAGCCCGGATCAAGAGTGAATGGCCCGTCAAACCTGCCGCCGCCAGCACCGCCATCCAACCCCAATCTGCCCAAGCCATGGTCGTCCAATAAAACGGCCCGACAAGTGAGATCGCGACCGCGCCTGCCACACCTGTGTAGAAAACCGCAGGGCCGCTTCGACCATCAGCTTGGGTCGCAATCCGGGTGAGCAGGGAGTAGATCGCGATTCCAAGCGCCGCAAGAAGCGCGACCAGTGCAGTGGGATCCAGCACCTGCCATCCTGGGCGCAGGATCACCAATACCCCCAGAAACCCGAACCCCACGGCCACGAGGCGGCGCCAGCCGACGCGTTCGCCCAGGATCGGGACCGCGAGCAGCGTGATCAGCAGCGGATAAAGCGCAAAAAGCGCCATCATCGGTGCGAGCCCAAGCAGATCCAGCGCAGCCACAAAAACCAGGATTTGCACCACCAAAAGCACCCCACGAATGATCTGCAAAACGGGGCGTTTCGTCCGCACCGCGGACCGGATGCCGCCCGGCTGACGCGCGGCGAGCAGAATGACAAAGGCCGCGAATGCCCAATAGCGGAGCATCACGAAAAACGGCACCGGATAGCTCTCGGCCAGATGCTTGGAGACCGCGTCTTGTGCGGCAAAGCAGACCATGGCCAAGACCGCGTAGCGAATGCCTTGCAACCCTGACGCCACTCCAATCCTCCAAATTCTTCCTGAGGGTGTACAATGCCAAGTTAGAGGCTGGGCGAGCTTGACCCCTCTCCTCAGCAATGTCACCGATTAAGGGAAGCGTGCAAGGGGCAGGACGACCCGGGAGCGCGTCCTCGGACCGAAGGTCTGAAACGTGCTAGAATTATGGAACCCGAGTCTCACGGAGGTCCGAGATGAGACCTAAGTATCGGTACTTGGCCGCGTCGTATCTGGCCGCAGCGCTGGCTGTCGCAGCGCCATCACCCTCCCATGCCCTGGTGATCAACACAAATTTCATCCCTATTGGCAATCCGATTACACCGGCGGGATCGAGCAGCCCCAATATCAGCCAACCGATACCGACAACGACCAGTGGCGGCGGCAGCTTCCAAACGATCTTCAACACCGCGGCGGCGTATTGGGAGCGGGTTTTTCCGAACACCAATGATACGCTGAACATCAATGTGGGCTTTGCCAATCTCGGCGCATCGACACTTGGCATCGCCTCGCAATTCCCACCGCGCGTCTTTCAAGATCCCAATGTCGCGGAAACCCAAACCGGCTCTGTCCGCTTTAGCACGGGGGCGACTTGGTTTTTCGACCCCACACCGACCGAGAGCTCGGAGTATCAGATCGACCAGACAGTCGATGCCGATCTGGGCGGCGGTGTGATCAATACGAGCCGCCAATTCGGCGCAGATTTTGGCAGCGAAGTCTTCACGGACTTTGATCTTTTGACCGTTGCCCTTCATGAGATCGGTCATTTGCTTGGGCTCGCGCCACTGACGGGAGGCGTGCCTTTCCCGTCGGTTTTAGAGTTGGATGACGGGTCACTTATACCACTAACACTGGATAACGGCGGGCATATCGATCAATTCGCCATCGATAACCCGAACACACCGGGCAACGAATCGACTGTCTTTGACGGCGCCCTGATGATCACCACGATCGCAAATGGTCAGCGCCGGCTGGCAAGCGATGCGGATGCACTGACCATCGCACAGCTGAGCGGGTTTGATACCGTGGCGCTCGACCAAGCGGGATTTATCTCGAACATCCCGCTTCCGGCGCCGATCCTGTTACTGATCAGCGCTTTGGCGGGGTTTGGCTGCTACGTCCGCCGCCGACAGATCTAGAGCGGGTTCCATCTATTCTGGCTCATAGCCAGCAGCGGTGAAGTAGTTTGCGCATTCGTCTGGGCAGAAGCGTTCGATGGCCACGGCGACGGCGTCCCAGAGATGGTCGCGTGTCCGTTGGGCAGCCTTTCTCAGC
>JBCDAS010000139.1:0-10606 GCA_039185235.1 Pseudomonadota bacterium | reverse complement strand
TGGCGATCTCGAGCGCCTCGTCGTCGTCCTTGAACGTGGTAACCGAGACGACAGGGCCAAAGATCTCCTCTTGGAAAACCCGCATCTTGTTATGGCCACGCAGGATCGTCGGCTTGATGTAGTATCCATTGGCCAGATCGCCGGGAAGGCTGGCTTCCTCACCGCCGGTTAGGAACTCCGCGCCTTCCTGACGGCCGATATCGAAGTAGCTCAGGATTTTCTCCTTCTGCTCAGAGGACGCCTGCGCGCCCATCATCGTATTGCCATCACGCGGATCTGCTTGGACGATCGCCTTGGTTCGCTCCAGGGCTTTCTCCATGAACTGATCATAGATCGATTCATGCACCAGAGCGCGCGATGGGCAGGTGCAAACCTCGCCTTGGTTGAGTGCGAACATCACAAAGCCTTCGATGGCTTTATCGAGGAACGCGTCGTCTTTGGCAGCGACATCCGAGAAGAAGATATTCGGCGATTTGCCGCCCAACTCAAGGGTCACCGGGATCAGGTTCTCGGTCGCATACTGCATGATCAGCCGCCCGGTCGTCGTTTCTCCGGTGAAGGCGATCTTGGCGATCCTGTCCGACTGCGCCAGGGGTTTGCCAGCCTCGAGCCCGAATCCGTTGACCACATTCAACACGCCCGGGGGCAGGATATCAGCGATCAGCTCGGCAAAAACCATGATGGTGGCAGGGGTCTGCTCGGCAGGTTTGATCACCACACAGTTTCCCGCCGCGAGCGCAGGCGCCAGCTTCCATGCCGCCATCAGGAGCGGGAAGTTCCAAGGAATGATTTGGCCCACGACGCCAAGCGGCTCGTGGAAGTGATAGGCGACTGTGTCGTTGTCGATCTCGCCCATCGAGCCTTCCTGGGCCCGGATGACGCTGGCGAAATAGCGGAAGTGGTCGATGGCGAGCGGGATATCGGCGGCCCGTGTCTCACGGATGGCCTTGCCATTGTCCCAGCATTCGCAGATCGCCAGAAGCTCGAGATTGTCCTCGATCACCTGAGCGATCTTCATCAGCATGTTCGCCCGGTCTGTGGTGCTGCTCTTGCCCCAGGTATCTGCCGCCTTGTGAGCGGCGTCGAGTGCTAAGTTGATATCATCTGCGTTGGAGCGGGCTACCTCGCCAACCACGCCACCGGTTACCGGGCTGATGTTCTGGAAATACTGGCCTGACGTCGGGGCGACGAAAGTGCCACCGATGAAGTTGTCATAGCGTTGGGCAAATGGCGACACATGGGTGCCGCCGTCCAAAAGGGTCATCTCATTCATTGCTTCCTCCTATGGTTCGTTGTCAGGCGCGATTGGGATCGCGCCCGTTTTCCCATCCAAAACGGCCATTCTGCGATGGCTTGGGCTGAATGGGTTAGCGTTGCGCCCCGACAGGGCGCTTGCTTGCCATCTGCGGCCTGCGAAGAACGGTGATGCCTTCCGCTGAGAGTTGTTCTTCGGTCGCGGTCTGATGCGCCGGTCCCGCCGAATGGGTTCGAACGGGCAGCGGGATTGCAGCCGAAGACGAAGGGTCCACCTGAGCGCGAAGCACGGCTTCGAGCTCGGGCTTCAAGCCGCTGCCGAAGCGTGCAGCCAAATCGTGGAGAGACAAAAGATGTCGCAGGTCACCTGACATGTTTGAGCCCTTTCGCGTGAAAGCCAAAGCTGCACGAAAGGTCATGTGGCAAGGCGGAAGCATCGTGACGCGAAGCCGGTCAGTCCGCAAGGCAAAAAGACAGTTGCGAACCCACAGGCGAGAACCAATGAACTCCCAGCGCAGAAAGATGCGCATGTACAATGCGAGGCGATCCGGCTACCACACGTCGCGCGGGCAGCATTTGCCACCCAATCCCTCCTAGGAAGCGACAGGGTGTAATGATGCCAAGTTTGGGTTTTTCCGATCTCACCGATGACGAGGCACTTCTGATCTCGCTCTTCCGCGATTGGATCAGGGCGCTTGGTGCAAAGGCGACTTTTGAGCGATTGATCTCCGCAAGACTTGCCCATGATCCTATCTCGGAGATGCTTCCCAAAGCCTTTGAGGCATTCCGCAGGATTGCGGTTGAAGATGCTGATCTTCTTGGAATCGGCGACCAGCTTTCACAGCATGAAGAATACCTGCTCGACGCACTGTCGGAGACCCCGCCGCCGTCTCAGAGTCAGCGTTCTCAGTGCCCAACCGAGGCGCCTATCCTCCGTATACGATCCACTGGCGAGATTGCGGGCTCGGGGTTCGACGCGCTCACTCAAAAGCTGAACCATGCGAGCTGGGCGGTCGCCTTTTCTCTCGCAGATGCAAGACCTCCCCGAAAACATGCAACTTTTAATGACTGCAGTGCAACATTACACCCTTCCGACAGGGCCGAGGGCATTGATCAAATCGGTAGCTGGAAATAGTATCGAAGTAAGATTGTTGTGAGAATGCTCGTAAGATCTGAAGAACCGCGACCCTCTGAACTCTTACTGCTCGGGAACCGTAATGCGCTTGTATGACGCCTACCTAGATGAGATTGAAACCAGGAAGATCCAGGGATTGAACCCTAAACCAATCGACTCGGCTGAGCTCACGGCCGAGCTCATCGAGCAGATCAAGGATGTTGGCAACGAGCACCGTACGCAATCGCTCCACTTCTTCATCTACAATACGCTCCCCGGGACAACGAGTGCTGCGCGTGGGAAGGCGGCCTTCCTAAAGGAAATCATCCTTGGCGAGGCTGTGGTTGAAGAAATCACGCGCGAGTTTGCCTTCGAGATGCTCTCGCACATGAAGGGCGGCCCGTCGGTCGAAGTGTTGTTGGATCTGGCGCTGGGAGACGACGCGGAAACGGCCAAAGCCGCAGCAGAGGTGCTTAAGACGCAAGTGTTCCTCTACGAAGCCGACACGGACCGGCTGGATGACGCCTACAAGGCTGGTAATCCGATCGCCGAGGACGTTCTGATCAGCTACTCCAACGCAGAGTTCTTCACCAAGCTTCCTGATATCGAGGAAGAAATCGAGGTTGTGACCTATATCGCTGCGGAAGGGGATATCTCGACCGATTTGCTCTCACCAGGCAATCAGGCGCATTCGCGTTCCGACCGTGAGTTGCATGGCAAATGCATGATCTCCGAGCGCGCGCAGCAAGAAATCCAGGCGCTCAAACTCCAGCACCCAAAGAAGCATGTCATGCTGATTGCTGAGAAGGGTACGATGGGTGTGGGCTCCTCGCGAATGTCGGGCGTCAACAATGTCGCGCTCTGGACTGGAAAACAGGCGAGCCCCTATGTCCCTTTCGTCAATATCGCACCGATTGTTGCGGGCACTAATGGGATCTCGCCGATCTTCCTGACCACTGTTGGAGTGACCGGCGGAATTGGGCTCGATCTAAAGAACTGGGTGAAGAAGCTGGATGGCGAGGGCAATCCGATCCTCAACAATGACGGCAATCCTATCCTGGAGCAGACCTATTCAGTCGAAACCGGGACGGTCCTGAAGATCAACACCTCCAAGAAGAAGCTTTACGACGAGACTGGGGAGAAGGAACTGGTCGATGTGACCCCGTCCTTCACCCCACAAAAAGTCGAGTTCATGAAGGCCGGTGGTTCCTATGCTGTGGTGTTTGGCAAAAAGTTGCAGACCTTTGCCTGCGAGGCGCTTGGCATTGAGCTGAAATCCGCTTTCGCACCGTCCAAAGAGATCAGCCACGAAGGCCAGGGCCTGACAGCGGTGGAGAAGATCTTTAACGCCAATGCGGTTGGCACAACGCCGGGCAAGGTCCTCCATACCGGCTCGGACGTGCGGGTCAAAGTGAACATCGTAGGCTCGCAGGACACAACCGGGCTGATGACGAGCCAGGAACTGGAGGCGATGGCCGCGACCATCATCTCACCAAAGGTCGACGGCGCCTATCAGTCCGGCTGCCATACAGCATCTGTGTGGGATCAGAAGGCCCAGGACAACACGCCGCGTTTGATGGCCTTCATGCACAGGTTCGGCCTGATCACGGCACGCGATCCGAAGGGTGTCTATCACTCGATGACCGATGTGATCCACAAGGTGCTCAACGACATTACTGTTGACGATTGGGCAATCATCATCGGCGGTGATAGCCACACGCGTATGTCCAAAGGCGTGGCTTTTGGCGCAGACTCCGGCACCGTGGCCCTGGCCCTGGCAACAGGTGAGGCGACCATGCCGATCCCCGAGTCGGTCAAAGTGACCTTCACCGGGCAGATGGCCGATCATATGGACTTCCGCGACGTGGTCCACGCGACCCAGGCGCAGATGCTGGATCAATTCGGTGACAATGTCTTCCAGGGTCGGATCATCGAGGTCCATATCGGCACTCTTCTGGCAGACCAGGCCTTTACCTTCACTGACTGGACCGCGGAGATGAAGGCAAAGGCCTCGATCTGCATCTCGAACGACGAGACCCTGATTGAGTCTTTGGAGATCGCGAAAAGCCGCATCCAGATCATGATTGACAAGGGTATGGACAACGATGCTCAGGTCCTCGCCAGTCTGATCGCTAAGGCCGAGACGCGAATTGCTGAGATCCGGTCGGGCGAGAAACCAGCATTGGCACCAGATGACAACGCCAAGTACTTCGCTGAAGTGGTGGTCGATCTGGACAAGATCGATGAGCCGATGATCGCCGATCCCGACGTTACCAACTCGGATGTCTCCAAGCGCTATACCCACGATACGATCCGACCGATCTCCTACTACAGGGCAGAAAAGAAGGTCGATCTGGGCTTTGTCGGCTCCTGCATGGTGCATAAAGGCGACGTGAAGATCGTCGCCCAGATGCTCAGAAACCTCGAAAAAGCTGCGGGCGATGTGACTTTCAAAGCGCCGTTGGTCGTCGCCGCGCCCACCTACAACATCATCGACGAGTTGAAGGAAGAGGGTGATTGGGCAGTCCTGCAGAAATATTCCGGCTTTGAGTTCGACGACTTCGCGCCAAAGCAAAAAGCTCGGACCGAGTATGAGAACACCCTCTATCTTGAGAGGCCGGGCTGCAACCTCTGCATGGGGAACCAGGAGAAGGCTGCGAAGGGGGATACGGTACTTGCCACTTCGACGCGGCTCTTCAAAGGGCGGGTGGTCGAGGATTCCGACGACAAGTTGGGCGAGTCCCTGCTTGCCTCAACACCGGTTGTCGTTTTATCCGCAATTCTCGGTCGAACCCCGACGGTCGAGGAGTACAAGACCGCGGTCAAAGGCATTGATCTCACAAAGTTCGCCCCGCCTCAGCAGATCCCTGAGACGACGCAGTCGGTCCACTTCTGAACTTGGATCTGGCCCAAGACCTCAGCGGCGGTTGTGAAACCGCAGGTTCTCGCGGCTGAGCTGATCGAGCTTGGTGATGCCCATAAGCTTCATATCGCGCTCAATCTCGGTGCGTAGATTGCCCAGGGCTTTCTCCACCCCTGGCTGTCCAGCCGCCGCCAGAGCATACAGATAAAGCCGCCCTCCGGAGCAGGCTTTCGCGCCGACCGAGAGCGCTTTGAGAACATGGGTGCCGCGTTGAATGCCACCCTCGCAGATCACGTCGATCTTGTCCCCAACGGCATCGACAATCTCGGCCAACTGGTCGAAAGGGCTGCGCGAGCCATCCAATTGCCGCCCGCCATGGTTCGAGACCATGATGCCGGTACAGCCGATATCGACAGCCCGCTTCGCATCCTCGACGCTCATAATCCCCTTGAGCGCGAACTGGCCATCCCATTTGGCACAAAGCTCCTCGGCATCTTTCCAGTTCATCGACTGGTCCAGCATGTTCGAGAAATAGCTGCCGATCGATGTCGCGAGATTACTGCCCGCGCTCACATGGTCCGAAAGATGCGGCAGGTCGAACTTTTCATGCGTAAAGTAGTTCAGTGCCCACATTGGGTGGATCGCGAAACTCACGAGCGACTGCGGCGTCAACCGTGGTGGCGATGTAAAGCCTGTCCGCAAATCACGTTCGCGATTGCCTCCGGTGATGGTATCCACTGTCAGCGCCATCACATCGAATTTCGCGGCCTTTGCGCGCTCCAAGAGCGCATCATTCAGACCTCGGTCCTTGTGGAAGTAAAACTGAAACATGGTCGGGCCATCGGTGATCTCGCGGATCTCCTCGACACTAACCGTTCCCAAGGATGAGACACCAAACATCGTCCCGAACTTGTTCGCGGCCTTTGCGACAGCCCTTTCGCCATCGTGATGGAACAGGCGTTGCAGAGCGGTCGGCGCACAATAGAGCGGCATGTCAAGCTTCTGACCCATGACTTCGACCGACATGTCGACCGTCTCGACACCTGCCAGGACGTTAGGGACTAGATCGCAATCGCCATAAGCCTCTGTGTTCCGGCGATAGGTCTGCTCATCATCGGCCGCGCCGTCAATGTAGTGGAAGATCGGACCTGGCAGACGCCATTTGGCCAAGCGCCGGAAATCCTGAAAGTTGTGGCAGTTGCTCAATCCCATCTGTTTCTCGCCCTTTTGCGTTTCGTGCCCTGTCCAAACACTTCCAACATCTCGGCGACAAGCGCCACCATGACGGCTCCAAGTGCAGGAATCGGCTTGATTGTCTCGCTGGCGCGTGAGTGCCACGCCCTCCTGGATGCACGATCGATATGCGGAGCGGCTGACTTTTTCAAGTGACCGAAAGCCTCGGTTCAGATCGGCGTTTGGCCGATCCCGCGGAGATGGCTGTCTCGGCTTCTAGTTCGTGGCCAGTTGAGTGGACGCTGGGCGGAAAACTGGGAACGGCGCGCTGCCTTTTCGGGTCAAAGCGATTTGGTAGTCGCCTCGCTTGCCCGTGCGTTTGCCCACCAGGAACTGGCGATCGAGATTGTAGACCATGCGGTCATCACCTGCGACCAGTCGCAGGGTGTTGTTGATGTCGATCACGGCCGTGCGTTTGAAGACCGTCGGCGGGTAACCAATTTCGAAATTGGGCGCATGCATCGACAGAAGCTCAACTTCGCCATTTGCGCGAACCTCATAGATCACCAGATCGTGGCACCATTTGCCATTCCAGGCGCCGCCACCCCATTCGCCAAGGAACCCGTGATACTGGACTGGAACATCTGATCCAGGTGCTTTGATCTGGACCGGATCGAACAGATCGACAGTATAGCAATCGGAATCGCGCAGGTTGGCATAGGTTGGCAGGGCTTCAGGAGCAGGCGCTGCGGCTTTTTTCTCTGGCCCGCATGCGGCGAGCACCACACAAAGTGCGGATATCAGTAAGCGTTTCATTTTGGGTGTCCCTCCTCCCCACAAGCGCCACGAGCCGAGCCTACTCGAATGCGATCGACTTGGCGAGACGCTGTTCCCCGATAATCGTTCAATCTTTACGTGTGGTTCGGTGGATTTCCGGCGCTATTCCACGGTGACGGACTTCGCGAGGTTACGCGGCTGGTCGACATCGGTCCCTTTGGCCAGGGCCGCGTAATAGGCGAGCTGTTGGGCGGGGATGCTGTAAAGGATTGGGGCTGCGAATGGATCAATCTCCGGCAAAACGATCGTGCGCCAAATGCCATCACCCGCTTCGGCTGCCCCCTTAGGGTCCGTGATCAGGATGACCCGTCCTGCGCGGGCGATCACTTCTTGCATGTTCGAGACGGTTTTCTCGAACACCTGATCGCGAGGCGCCATCACCACCACGGGCACATCCTCGTCAATCAATGCGATGGGCCCGTGTTTGAGTTCGCCACTGGCATAACCCTCGGCGTGAATATAGCTGATCTCCTTCAGCTTCAGGGCACCCTCCATTGCAATGGGGAACATCATGCCGCGCCCGAGGAAGAGGACATCGCGAGCGGTCGACATCTCTTGAGCAATCTGGGCTGGGATGTTCTCGCGGCCAAGGACCTCCGTCACCATACGGGGCAGCTCCAGCAGATGGGAGATCAGGCGCTGCTCTTCGGTTGCATCTATCGCACCACGAGCACGGGCCGCAAGGATCACCGTGCAGGCCAGCGTTGTAAGCTGCGAGGTGAAAGCCTTTGTCGATGCGACGCCGATCTCAGGGCCTGCAAGAATGGGCAGGATAAGGTCCACCTCTCTGGCAATCGAGCTTTCGGTGACATTCACGACCGCGATGGTCTTTGCCACCCGCCCCGCGACATGGCGGAGTGCGGCGAGCGTGTCAGCCGTTTCCCCCGATTGTGAGATGAATAGCGCCGCCTCGTCTCCGCGAACCGGTGGCTCGCGGTAGCGGAACTCGGACGCGATATCGATCTCACAGGGCAAGCCCGCGATCTGCTCAAACCAATACTTTGCCACATGGCCGGCATAGCTGGCCGTGCCGCAGGCGATCAGAAACAGACGAGAGACATTGGCCCAATCAATCTGGTCTGCCACTGACTCGACCCGGTTCTTATCGGCAGCAATGTAGTGGGACAGAACATAGCCGAGACTGCGGGGCTGCTCATGGATTTCCTTGGCCATGAAATGGCGGTGTGGACCTTTTTCAGTCAGCGTGCTGTCAAGCGCGACCATGCGCATCTCGCGCGTGACCGGCGCGCCAGTGATGTCATAGAACTTCGCGCCAGCCCGGGTGATGACTGCACGGTCGCCTTCTTCGAGATAGGTGATCTGAGAGGTCATGGGAGAGAGCGCCAGGGCATCAGAACCCACGAACATTTCTTCCTCCCCCCAACCAACTGCAAGGGGAGACCCATGCCGTGCTGCAATCATAAGATCGGTCTCACCCGCGAACAGAAACGCGAGGGCAAAGGCGCCCTTAATCTGTCTTAAAGTGGCATCGACAGCCTCATAGGGTGACATCCCTTCGGCCATCCGTGCAGCAGTCAACTGGGCCACGACCTCGGAATCCGTCTCGGTCTCGCAATGGATGCCCTGCGCAAGCAGGATTTCGCGGATCTCGCGGAAGTTCTCAATGATACCGTTATGGACCACATGGACGGGACCCGCGGCATGGGGGTGCGCGTTCATCACATTGGGCGCACCATGGGTGGCCCAGCGAGTATGTCCAATCCCGGCAGAGCCGTGGACTGGATCGGCGGCCACGGCGCGGACCAGTTCCTGCAGTTTCCCCACGGTTCTGCGGCGCACAGGCATGCCATTCTCGAGCGTCGTCAGCCCGGCGCTATCATAGCCGCGATACTCAAGCCGCTTAAGCGCATCGAGGATACGAGGGGCTGCATCCAACTGACCTAAAACGCCGATAATGCCGCACATGGGCCTACTCCTTCGCTGCCTTCAGGCCAAGCAAGCGTTGGCGCAGTTTGCGCGCCAGGCCGGGCTTGTTCTCTTGACGCCCGCGCGCGATGGCGAGATCGCCTGGGGGCACGTCTTTGGTGACCACGCTGCCGGTTGCGGTATAGGCGTCCTCGCCAATCTTAACCGGGGCTACGAGCGCCGTATTGGTGCCGATAAAGGCCCGCGCGCCGATTTGGGTGCGGTGTTTCGAGACACCATCGTAATTGCAGGTGATTGTTCCAGCGCCCAGATTGGCCTCGGCACCAACCTCTGCATCGCCCACATAAGTCAAGTGGCTTGCCTTCGCACCAGGACCAAAATCGGCCTTCTTCATCTCAACGAAATTGCCAATGTAAGCGCCCTCGGCAATCTCAGTGCCTCCCCGCAAGCGCGCAAAAGGGCCGACGGAGACGCCCGGGGCGATCCGGGTCTCGGCCAAGTGAGTGAAGGCGCGGATCGTCACGTCATCAGCGATCTCAACACCAGGACCGAAGATCACATTGGGCTCGATCACAACGTCTTGGCCAAGCACAGTGTCCCAAGAGAAATGAACCGTCTCAGGTGCGATCAGCGTCGCACCTGCGGCCATGGCTTGAGCACGGGCGCGGGTTTGGAAAGCAGCCTCAGCAGCGGCGAGATCGATGCGGTCATTGATCCCCAGCGTCTCAGCGATGTCGCAAAACACCGCTCGGGTGAAAACCCCTTCAGCCCTCGCGAGGGCGGGGAGGTCGGTCAGGTAGTACTCGCCTTGTGCGTTCTCTGACGTGAGTTGCGACAGCAAGCGAAAGATCGTTTTGGCCGGCCCAGCCATAACACCCGAGTTGCAGGTCTTGATCTGGAGTTCGTCCGGCGTTGCATCTTTTGCTTCGGTGATGCGAAGCAGAGCCTCGCCATCCATAACCAAACGGCCATATCGCCCAGGACTGTCCGTTTGGAAGCCAAGCACTGTGATCGCCTCGGGCGTCTCGATTAGTTTGGCCATTGTCGCAGCACTCAAAAACGGCGTGTCACCGAACAAGACAATCAGTTGGCCGTCGAAATCTGAAAGTGTGCCTTCAGCCATACGGACGGCATGCCCGGTACCAAGCTGCTCCCGCTGCAGGAAAATCTCGACCTCTGGCACCAAGCTTCGGGCGGAGAGGGCAACCGCCTCGGCATCCTGCCCGACAACCACAGCAATGCGCTGAGGAGCGAGCGTCATCGCCGCGCGCATGGCGAAATGTAGCATGGGCTGGCCAGCGATCTCATGCAGGACCTTGGGACGCGTCGACCGCATACGGGTGCCCTTGCCGGCGGCGAGAAGGACAATGGCGGTGGCTGCTCGGGCGTTCTGTGCGCTCATGCGCGCTCTCTATCGTTAAAGGTTTTGCACTGCAAAGGCTGAGAGTGCGAAGGCGGATCATAATCTGTTTCAAATC
>JBCDAS010000138.1:0-10628 GCA_039185235.1 Pseudomonadota bacterium | reverse complement strand
GGATGGGCCAGATGCTCGCCACCGCCGTGGCCGAACGCCAGGATACTGTCCTGGTCGGGGCGACCGAGCGACCCGGCCATGCTTGGATCGGTCAGGATCTTGGGATTTGCCTTGGTGGTCAGGCAATGGGTGTCGTCGTCGAGAGCGATCCGCTAGAGGCGTTTGCGAGGAGTATAGCGGTGCTCGATTTTACGTCTCCGGCTGCGACTGTGGCCCATGCGGCGCTCGCGGCACAGGCCCGGCTGACCCATGTCATCGGGACGACTGGGCTGGCGGAGGCCGATCTGGCAAAGCTTTCCGCCGCTGCACGGCATGCGGTGATCGTTCGAGCTGGGAACTTTTCGCTGGGTGTTAACCTCTTGACGCTCCTGACCCAGAAAGTTGCTGCTGCTTTAGACATCGAGTTCGATATCGAGGTGGTCGAGATGCATCACAAGATGAAGGTCGATGCACCGTCGGGTACCGCGCTTATGTTGGCTGAAGCTGCTGCCGAGGGGCGGGGTGTTTCACTCATCGATGTCGAAGATCGGGCGCGAGACGGTATCACCGGGGCGCGTGCGCCAGGTGCGATTGGCATGGCAGCCTTACGAGGCGGTGATGTGGTCGGTGAGCATGACGTGATCTTCGCTGGGCCGGGTGAACGCCTGATCCTGCGCCATCTCGCCTCCGATCGGATGATCTTCTCCCGTGGGGCAGTGAAAGCAGCGCTTTGGGGCCAGGGTAAGAAGCCGGGCGAGTATGACATGATCGATGTTCTGGGTCTGTCATGAGCGCTGAACCGAAACTGCATCTTTTGAAGCTCAGCGTGGGCTCGGAGACTGTGGAGAACTTGCGCGCCTGGCAAGCTGGGCGGGGCGCTCAGCGTGCAGCCGCCGGTCTTGACCCGCGACCGCGCCATGTCACTCGGATGTGGCCACGTCGCGAGGGAGAAATCCTGGCGGGTGGTTCGATTTACTGGGTGATCGCCCGGATGATCCTCGCGCGCCAAAAGATCGAAGCATTGGAGGAGGTGATCGGTGAAGATGGTATCCGACGCTGTGGGATTGTGCTCAATCCAACCCTGGTCCGGGTCCATCCGCGACCAAAAGGCCCGTTTCAGGGATGGCGCTATCTGAAGCCCGAGGATGCGCCACTGGATCTCGATGCAAGAGGCCTGGAGGAAGCAAAACTGCCAGAGGACTTGCGCAGCGAATTGATCCATTTCGGTGTCTTATAATCTCGGTCGCAGCCCAACCTGCGGGCAAGCGGCCCAAGCCGCTGACGCGGCAACGCAGGCCAAAGCCTGCGCCTGCGAGCAAGCTCGCAGCGGGCCGCCCGGCGCCTAGCTCAAACATCCGCGCCTGTAGCGTGCCGGAGGCACGCTTTCGTGGCCGCCGGGCTCCGGGCTTGCCCGGGGCCTGGGGGGCGCATCTTGAGAAGCATTCAGCGTGAGAGGTCTCGCGCATGATCTACATCAGCCAAAACGGCGGCATAGCCAATTTTTAGTGTTTGGAGGTTGGCCACCGTATCAACCAATGCATGCTCGCTTGACCAGCGGACATCGTCGAACAAACCCGCCGGGACTGCTTGACCGCCCCTGCTCAGACCAATGAGCCAATATCCCCCATCGGGTGCTGGGCCGAAGACGGCATCGTGAGTGCCGAGGAGTGAGTAGGCCCGCGCGATATGGGCTGGGCGAATGCTGGGGATGTCGGCGCCAATGATCAGAACGGGCCCGGGTGGCATTTGGCGAAACGCCCGGCTCATACGATCGCCGAGATTGCCCTGGCCTTGTGGCCAGCGTGGAAGGGCAGCGGGCCAGAAGCGGCTCTGAAGCCCCTCTCGATCCGGCGCGACGGCCAAAATAGTTTGCCAGCGGGGATCGTTCCCCAGGCGGCGTAGCAGCGCCTGGGTCTGGTGGCGGAACCACCAGGCAGATTCGATCATTCCGATCTCTCGCCCGAGGCGGGTTTTCACGCGGCCGGGGCGGGGTTCTTTGACGAAGATCACCAGTTGGCGGGTCATTCCTTTTCGTACCATGCAACCAGCTTCTCGGGCGGGGTTCCAAGTTGGAAGAGGAAAAGCGTGACGAGGTTGCGGAGCCCTCGGCGGATCCAACCCTGTTCGCGGTAACGTGCGGCTGAGGTTATAGCGGTTGTCTTCAGCGGAGCTAAGCGGCGACGTCCGATCCGGCGCACCAGGGCGACATCCTCCATCAGCGGGATCTGCGGGTGCCCTCCGAGATCCTTGTAGAAGCGCCTTGGGATCAGAAGCGCCTGATCTCCATAGGGTAGAGCGAAGAGGCGGCTGCGCCAATTGGCCCAACCGGCTGTCAGCGTCGGCATCAGGCCGTCTTGGTCGAAGCGGAGGTCAAAATAGCCTGCCTTCTCGGGCCGGTGATCGATATGGTTCCGGATCGCCTCGATCCATCCCGGCTGTAGAATTGTGTCAGCATGCAGGAACAGGAGCCACTCCGTGCTGGCATGCGCGGCTCCTAGACGGAGTTGACCTCCTCGGCCGCGTGGGGAGGTCAGAAATGTCGCGCCGGTCGCCTCGGCAATATCTCCAATCTCATCCTTCGAACCACCGTCGACGAGGATCACTTCGCGGATCAGCCCGTCAAAGACACCGCTTGATAGTGCACCCAGGCAGGGCCCTATCCGCTTGGCTGCCTCCAGCGTTGGGATCACGATGGTCAGCGGAGCTGTCATCCGGGCCCTCTCCGATCAGCTTCGGCGATGGTTATAGGGCTGGGCAGAGGCCCTGACGAGGCATATATCGCGAAGCGAGGAGGAACCGAGATGAGCAATCTGGTTGGAATGGTCGATGAGACCCGGGCGGTCTTACGGATGTCGGGCAATGATACCCGCGATGTCTTGCAAGCTGTCATCACCAACGATGTGGAGCAAGTTACGTCAGAACGGGCGGTCTATGCAGCTTTGTTGACACCTCAGGGAAAGTTTCTGTTCGACTTCTTTTTGCTGGCTGATGGCTCGGATATCCTTATCGACTGCGCCGCCAACCGGACGGAGGATCTGATCAAGCGGTTGAAGATGTACTGCCTGCGCCGTCAGGCCTTGGTGACCCATGATGAAGGTTTGCGCGTTTCGCTGGCCTGGCCGGGGGAGGGCAGCTCCCACCACCCACCCCCGCCGCCCTCCCCCGGCCAGGCTGCGATCTCGGTGCCAGATCCACGCAACGCGGGCCTTGGCTGGCGTCTCTATGGGAAAGATCTGCCGGAACTGACGCCAGCGGATCAGACATCCTATGATGCGCTTAGGGTTGCACTCGCGGTGCCCGAGGGTGGGCGGGAGCTGCTGGCAGATGAGACTTACATCCTGGAGGCCGGGTTTGAACGGCTGAACGGTGTCGACTTTCGCAAAGGCTGTTATGTCGGCCAGGAGGTGACCGCGCGGATGAAGCATAAGACGGAGCTGCGCAAGGGCATCGTCGTTGTCGGAGTCGAGGGCAATGCACCGGAAGGCACTGAGATCACCGGCGATGGCAAACCTGCAGGAAAGCTGTTCACGCAGGCTGGAGGGCGAGCGTTGGCCCATCTGCGCTTTGATCGCGCGAAAGGGGCGCTCACAGCTGGCGATGCGATCCTGCGCTATCCGGTTGATGCTGACTAGACCAAAATCGTTTCAACGTGACTCAGATCGAAAGAGAATTCTGACGTTGAAACAAAGACTTGAGTAAAGTCCTAGGGTTTGACTACTTCAGGAAGACCGGTTTTGCTCTAGCCGCTTGTTTCCCGGGCTAAAAGATCGGCGAGCCCCTCTCGATAGGTTGGGAACTTGAGTTCCACGCCAAGCTCCTCACGGATCTTGGCATTCGCGCAGCGTTTGGACTCGGCGTAGAAGCTTCGCGCCATCTGAGACATTTCGGCCTCCTCGAAAGGGATCGCAGGGGGCATTGGCACGCCCAAAAGCTCTGCCGCATGGCCGATCACATCCTGCGGAGGAGCCGCTTCGTTGTCGCAGAGATTGTAGATCGATCCGGGATTGGGTCGGGCGATTGAGGCCTCCAGCACCGAAGCGATGTCATCGACATGGATCCGGCTGAAGACCTGTCCCTCCTTGATAATCCGCTTTGCCGTCCCGTTGCGAACTTTGGCAAAAGGACCGCGGCCTGGCCCATAGATCCCGGCCAGACGGAAGATATGCATGGGCAGCGGGGTCGCATTCCAAGCCTGTTCTGCCGTCAGCCGCCATTGGCCGCGGCGGGTGGCAGGTTTGCAAGGGCTTGTCTCGTCAACCCAACCGCCGGCCCGGTCACCATAGACACCGGTGGTCGAGAGGTAACCGGCCCAGGTGATCTGATTTTCGGGGATCTGGCCTTGGAGCTTTGTCAGGACCGGGTCGCCTGCCTCGTTTGGACCAGCGGAGAGGAGAAGGTGGCTTGCCTCTGCAAACAAAGGCGCAAGATCGCAACCTGGCCAGATCACAGCCTCGGCCCCGGTTTGACGGATCGCCTCGGCCTTCTCCGCAGTGCGGGTCGTGCCGATCACCCGCCAACCCTGAGCCAAAAGCCGGATGCTCAAGGCGCGCGCCGAATATCCGTGGCCAATGCTGAGAAGTGTGGAATTCGATCTGTCGGCCATAGGTCTTCGGTCCGTCTTGAGGTAAGAGGCGGGCAGCATAGAAGGAGATCTCGGATTTGCGAATTCTAATCGCGCCCTTTGGCCTGCTTTTGCTGAGCACGCCGCTGCACGCTTTTGAGACCTATGACGCGTGTCTCGCTGCAATCGAGGACAGCCCAAGGCAAGTGGTTGATCGGGCGGCCCGCTGGGCCGAGTTCGGTGGGGGGTGGGCAGCGCTCCATTGCCAGGCGTTGGCGCTGGCGGCGGTTGGTGCGCCGATGCAGGCGGCTGCACTCCTGGTGAAGGTGGGGGTTGAGGCAGGTGATCTCCCACGCCAAGTGCGCTCGGACATGTTCGTCCAAGCGGGAGAGCTGTTTCTAGAAGCCGGAGAGCTGACCGAGGCGGAGCAGAGCCTCGCCCAGGCAAAGAACTTGGCGGAGGATCTGAGCGTGCCCTTGTCGCTCAGCGCGGCGATCCAGCTTCACCGGGGGCGGTTGAAGGCCGCGATTGCCGATTATAGCGAGGCGATCAAGTTGGGCGGCCCGCGGCTCGGCTATCTCCTGGGCCGCTCCGAAGCGCGGCTCAGAGCGGGCGATGCGATTGGTGCGCGCAATGATGCGATTTGGGCTCGGGAGCAGGTGCCCGAGGATCCCGAAGCGCTCTATCAATACGGTCGCGCCAGCGCTGTTCTGGGCGATCGCGACGAGGCGCGGCAGGCATGGATCCAGGTGATTGACCGAGCGCGTGGGACCAAGTTGGAAGAGGCGGCACGGCTCAGCTTGCAGCGGATGGAAGCTGCGCAGTAATCTCGGCACGGCAAAGCGCGATCTCCTCTGCTACGTCGGGATGTGGATCGGCTGTGGGCCGCATCAGGAAGTGCTCCTGCGACAGCAGTCTGGAAAGCGCCCAGATCGCATGCTGGCGCACCAGAGGCGATGGATCGGATGCAAGCGCCTCGGCCGCCGAAATGAGCCTCTTCGAACCCGAGTTGCCAATCGCCACGGCCACATTTCGCAGAAACCGATCGCGCCCGATGCGTTTGATCGGCGAGCCTGCGAATCTCGCGCGAAATTCTGGATCTGAGAGTGTGGAGATCTCGGCGAGATCGGGGGCCACAGAATTGTTGCGGGGCAGATAGACCTCGCTGGCCTGCTCGGCGAACTTGTTCCAGGGGCAGATCGCCAGACAATCATCGCACCCATAAATCCGGTTGCCAATCAGAGGTCGCATAGCCCTCGGGATGGCGCCTTTGAGCTCGATCGTGAGATACGAGATGCAGCGCGCAGCATCCAGTTGGAAAGGTGCTGGAAAAGCCGCCGTTGGGCAGATGTCGAGACAGGCCCGGCACGAGCCGCAACTCTGGCCGTGGGGTGTGTCTTTGGCGAGATCCAGGGTCGTGAAAATAGCACCGAGAAAGAACCAAGAGCCTAGCTCGCGCGAAACCAGATTCGTGTGCTTGCCCTGCCAGCCGAGCCCGGCGGCCTCGGCCAGCGGTTTCTCCATAACGGGCGCTGTGTCGACGAAGACTTTGATCTCGCCACCAGCCTCCGCGATCAGCCAACGGCCGAGCCGTTTGAGGCGTTTTTTGATGACCTCGTGATAGTCCTTTCCCCAAGCGTAGCAACTGATCGCTGCCCGGTCTTTGCGAGCGAGGAGGTCGAGGGGGTCAATCTCAGGGCGGTAACTCTCGGTCAGAAGCAGGATGGAGCGGACCTCGGGCCAGAGCGCTCGTGGATCGGCCCGCCAGGCGGCGCGGTCCGCCATCCAGGCCATGTCGCCCTGTCGCCCTGCCTCGAGCCACAGGCCGAGCCTCTGACCAGCGGTCTCGATCCCCGATGGATCCGCGATCGCGAGATCGGCGAAGCCCAAGGTTTTCGCTTCGGTTTGTAGCTTTGCTTTGAGCGCGCTCAACTCGATCATTGCTCAAGCTTATAGCTGGTGTGGGCTCCAGCCTAAAGAGCCTCTACTTGCTGATATCTGATGCCGTTCGCCCAGCGCCGAAGTCGACTTTATCGACCATGCCGTCATAGGGGTTTGGACCGCAGGCGGCGAGGGTGAGTGAGATTGCTGTCAAGAGAGCCAGCTGGCGCATGATTTGGATCCTGTCCGTTGATCGCAACTTTAGGGAGATGTGGTTGGAAATAAATTCTTGCCTAGCGCTGATCACAAGTCCTTGATCTTCGATCTTGTACCAAACGGAATGCGGCTTGCGCCGCATACACCTATGCTTGGCGCCCTTCCGGGCGCGTTGGCCCCAGTCGGACTGCTCCCGCATTACTCTGAGCTAGGCGCCTTGCGTCCCTGCCCATGCTTTGCATGGGTGGCGGGCTCTGCCCGCCGTAATCCCGTAAGGGATCAGGGACGCTTGCCTGGAAGTTCTGCTTTCTAGAAATCCAGATCCGCGTAGTGCGGAGGCGGGGTTGGGAAGCCAGGCAAATGATCCGCCAAGAGACCACGGAACCCTGGCCGGGACTTCATCACCGCATACCAGTCGCGCACCGCAGGATAATCAGCCCAAGGCACATCGCCGAGGTAGTCGAGCGCGCTGATATGCGCGGCCGCCGTCAGATCGGCCAATGTCATCCGCTTGCCTGACAACCAGCTGTGATCCTCCAATAGGAAGGTCATATAGGCCAGATGTACCCGGATATTCTTACTTCCTGCTTTCAAGCAAGCGCCATCCGGGTAGCCCAGCCGGGCCATGCGTTTGGTGACCCGCTCGAAGACCAGGTTCTCGGTCACTTCGCGGTTAAACTTGTCATCGAACCAATCGACGAGGCGGCGGGTTTCGGCCCGACCTGCCGGGTCTTTTGGCAAAAGCGGTGGCTCTGGCACCGTCTCTTCCAAAAACTCAGCGATCGCGTTAGAGCCAGCAAGGCTCTTTCCCCGGTCGGTGATCAAAACCGGCACCCGGCCTGCCGGGTTCAGGCGTAGAAAGTCGAGCCGCTTCTCCCAAGGCCGCTCCTCCACGAGCTCCGCTTGCACGCGTTTCTCCGCCAAGACCAGGCGGATCTTGCGTGAGAAAGGGGAGAGCGGCAGGTGATAGAGACGAAACATGTCCGGTCCGGTAAAAGGCGCCCCTCTCTCTGCCTCAGGGCCTATGTCAGTTTCAAGCTTTCGATGCGATTGAGATGCAATCCGACCGACCTTCACCGCGCAATGTCGCCGCGCCTTTCGCAATCGAGGCCGCTCGACTACGGGTCCAATTGCCTGGTCGCGAGGCGGAGCGGCCCTTAGGATCTGGCAGGATGGCAGCCAAGCGAGAAGCCTCGATCCTGGTCAGTTTGGCGGCATCCTTGCCAAAGTAGTGTTGACTTGCGGCCTGCACGCCAAACACCCCTTCGTCGAACTCAGCGATGTTGAGATAGATCTCGATGATCCGGCTTTTGGGCCACATGACCTCGATCATAACCGCAAAACCTGCCTCGAGCCCTTTGCGGGTCCAAGAGCGTTTGGGCCAGAGAAAGGCGTTCTTGGCGACCTGTTGCGTGATCGTTGAACCACCGCGCAGGCGCTTGCCGCTTTTGTTGGCCTCAAGCGCCCGCTCAATCGCTTCGAAGTCCAAACCGAAATGGGCGCAAAAGCCGGAATCTTCAGCCGCCATTGCCGCCTCGGGCAGATGTGCGGACATCTCTTCGAGATCCCGCCACTCGCGTTCGATCCCGCCAAGCCGCCAAGCCTCCGAGAGCATGTAGTAGTTCGTGGGCGGGTTGATGATCCGGTAGCTGGCAATCCAAAGCAGAGGCAGCAAGATCATCACGAGAAGGACCGATACGGCAATCCGTGCGATCTGCCGCCAAATCGGTCGCCGCGTCTTTCTGGGGTTCTTGCTGCCTTTAGCCGCCTTTGCCGAGGGTTTGGCGGTCTTTGACGCCTCTTTGCTCTTCTGGGCCACGTTCTGCTCCCGACCTCTCTGACGATGACCCTAGCATGTAGATCCAGGATCGCCGAGAGGACTTCAACCTTGGCGCCCTCGCCCTTGCTGTTAGAGTGGTCGGAACATCGGAGGATCAGATGCCCTTTAAAGCCATCAATTATACACTCGAGGACAAGATCGCCACGATCACCCTGAACCGGCCTGACAATCTCAATGCCTTGGACGCTGAGATGCGGCGCGAGGTGATGGAGGCTCTGATCCAAGCGCGGGAGGACGCCAGGGTAATCGCTCTGACCGGCACAGGGCGCGGATTCTGCGCGGGCCAGGACCTGGGCGATTTGAGCGCACCAGACAAGGTCAATCTCGAGCGTTTGTTGGGCGAGGAGTATCACCCTGTCATCATGGCGATTGCGGAATGCCCAATTCCGGTGATCTCGGCGGTCAACGGAGTTGCAGCGGGTGCGGGTGCCAATCTGGCCCTGGCTGCGGATGTTGTCATCGCGAAAAGATCGGCCGTGTTTCTCGAAGCCTTTGCCCGGATTGGCTTGATGCCAGATGCTGGCGGCACCTATTGGTTGCCACGCTTGGTCGGGCGTGCCCGGGCGATGGGCATGAGCCTGTTTGCCGATTCGATCCCAGCCGATACGGCCGCCGAATGGGGGCTGATCTGGGAAGTGGTTGAAGACGAGCTTTTCGAGGATCGCACTCGAGAACTGGCCAGGCGCCTAGCCGACGGACCAACGCTGGCCTATCGCGCCACCAAAAAGGCCCTTCAGGCGGGTTGGACCAATGATTTTGCAGATCAACTGGCGCTTGAGGCTCAAATGCAGTCGGAGCTCAGCCGCAGCCGGGACTTCATCGAGGGTGTGCATGCCTTCCTCTCAAAGCGCAAAGCGGATTTCGAAGGCCGGTGATCGAAGCCTGGAGCTTTGAAGCGCGGATTGATCCGGCGCGCCTTCCGCTCGACCCAGAGCCTGGGAAAGGAGGTGCCTATGACCACTTGCTCCGCGGTGCGGCGGATGCGAGCCCCTATCTCGCCCGCTTGATTGCGCGAGAGGAAGACTGGCTGGATGTTGTTCGCCATCGAGAACCCGAGGCGGTGATGGCGGATCTGATCGCAGCGCTTCAGGAACTCAATGATCCTTCGGTCGACCATCAAACCCTCTCGCGCGGTCTCAGAGTTGCAAAGTCACGGGTCAGCTTGCTGACAGCGCTGGCTGATCTTGGAGGTATCTGGCCGCTGCTGGCAGTCACCGGGGCGCTCTCAGATTTTGCTGATGCGGCGGTGGACACTGGGTTGAAATGGCTGCTGCGGCGTGAATTGGACGCGGGCAAGCTCCCCGGTCTTGGGCTTGATGCGTTGGACTGGGGGGCGGGGTATATCGTCATTGCCATGGGTAAGCATGGGGCAGGCGAGCTGAACTACTCCTCGGATATCGACCTGATCTGCCTTTTCGACCAATCCCGGTTCGAAGAGACAGAGTTTGCCGAGGCCAAGGCGCGGTATATTCGCGTGACGCGGGATCTGGTGAAGCTCCTCAGCGAAAACACAGAGCATGGTTATGTCTTTCGCACTGATCTCAGGTTGCGCCCTGCGCCCTCGACCACACCCGTTTGCATGGCGGTAGAGGCAGCCGAGCACTACTACGAGTCGGTCGGCCGGACCTGGGAGCGTGCAGCCCATATCAAAGCACGCGCATGTGCTGGCGATATCGCGGCGGGGAGAGCCTATCTGAAACGTCTGACACCCTTTGTCTGGCGGCGCCATCTCGACTTTGCCGCGGTCGAGGAGACCGCCGATATGCTCCGCAAAATCCGCGAAACCAAGGGTCGCTTTGCCCAGGCCGAAATCCCTGGCGTTGATGTCAAGATCAGTCCTGGCGGGATCCGCGAGATCGAGTTCTTCGCCCAGACACGACAATTGACCCAAGGGGGTCGAAACCCGAGATTGCGCGATCCGTCTACCTTGGGCGCGTTGAAGGCGCTGGAGACCGAAGGGATCATCGATCAGGCGACCGCTGACCAGCTTTCCTCCGATTACATTGCCCATCGAACGCTCGAACACAGGTTCCAGATGATCGAGGATGCGCGGACCCATTCGGTGCCGCTAAGCCTCGAGGCACGCCAACGCGTGGCGGCCCTTATGGGCGTCTCGGATGTCGCCGCCTGGGAGCGTGAGATCGCCCAGCG
>JBCDAS010000137.1:0-10629 GCA_039185235.1 Pseudomonadota bacterium | reverse complement strand
GCGTGGCCTTTCTGAATTCCGCGAGCCAAACCTTGGCCAATTTGCCCCGAAGAGGCAACCAAAATTGCGCCATTTTACACACACACCAATTCCGGTATAAAATCGGTCCAAAACACCCAGGAAACATAAAACCATGAACGCTAACAAAATCGCGACGGAGATCCGACGGGAGATCACCGACCGGGCTCTGTTGACGGGTCAACGCCTGCCTCCGGAACGTGAGTTGGCGCAAAGGTTCGGGGTAGCCCGCGGAACGGTAAGAGAAGCCCTCAAACAGCTCGAATCCTTGCGTTTTGTCGAACGCCGTCCAGGCTCTGGCACCTATGTCACCTGGCTCGACCAAAATGATGCGCGCCAGATCACCGAGACGACGCGGCCCATGGAACTGGTCGACGCGCGCTTTGGTCTTGAACCGCAAGTGGCCCGGCTGGCCGTGATTCACGCCACCGCCCGAGATTTGGCTCAGGTCGAAGAACATCTGCGGGTGATGGAGACCTGTGGCGCGGATGTTGCCCTATTTGCCGATGCCGATGAGCGCTTTCACCTCGCCCTTGCCGATTGCGCGCAAAATCCGCTGATGCGCTGGATGATGACGAAAATGCACGAGGTCCGCGGCCATGCCCAATGGGGCCAGATGCGCACGGCGACCCTCTCGCCTCAGATCATCGAGATCTATAACCTCCAGCATCGCGAGATCTTCGATTGGATCCGGTCGAGAGATGCCGATCGCGCGGCCCGCGCCATGCGCGCCCATCTCAACACGGCTCGGCAATCCTTGGTGGATGTTACCTCCTGACCCTTCTCCTGACCGCATAAATCCCTGAACAAGATTGCAATTGGCTACTTTCTGGGCTTATCGTCGCATTAGCCAAGAAAAGAAACATCAGGGAGGAATGAGATGTTCAAGTTTGGGCTACCGGTCGCTGCTGCCGCTTTGGCGCTAACGGCGATAACCACCGCTCCGGCACATGCGGCCGATTGCGAAATCATCCCGCTCGGCTCGGCGATCTCGCTGACCGGCAAGTATTCAACCAACGGTCTGCACGCGAAAAACGGCTATGAGTTCGCGATTCAGAAGCTGAAAGAGGCCGGCGGCATCCAGGTCGATGGCAAGTGCTACAACTTCGAAGTCACCTATTATGACGACGAAAGCACGCCCGCCCGTGGCGCACAGCTGGCCGAGCGTCTGATCAACCAGGATGGCATGCAATACATGCTCGGCCCCTATTCCTCGGGCCTGACCAAGGCGATTGCGCCAGTCACCGAGAAATACGGCATCCCGATGGTCGAAGCCGAGGGTGCGAGCCGTTCGCTCTTCAACAAGGGCTACAAGTACCTCTTCGCGGTCCTCTCGACTTCGGAGCAGTACCTCGCCTCCGCCATCAGCCTTGCCGCTGAAGTGGCTGAGAAAGAGGGCAAGAGCCCTTCGGACGTCAAAGTGGCGATCGCGGTCGAGAACGATCCGTTCTCGCTCGACATTCGCGCAGGCGTGATGGATGACGCGGCGAAGTACGGCATGAAGATCATCATCGATGACAAGCTGCCGCGCGACCTCTCCGACATGTCGGCGACGCTGACCAAGGTGAAAGCGCTGAAGCCCGACGTTCTTATCGTCTCGGGCCACTCCAAAGGGGCGGCCACCGCTGTGCGTCAGATCGGCGAGCAGGGCGTTTCGGTCCCGATGGTGGCCATCACCCATTGCGAAGCGGCTGACGTGACTGGCAAATTCGGCGATGCGGCCAATGGCATCCTCTGCTCGACCCAATGGGCGGAAACGCTGACCTATGAGGATGAGTTGTTCGGCACCGCTGCCAACTACGAGCAGGAGTTCAAGGCAGCCTTCCCCGAGTACAAGGACAAGCTGGTGCCTTACCAGACGGCCCAGGCCTCGGCCGCCGTGCAGGTCTTCGCCGATGCGTTCGAGCGGGCTGGCACCCTGGACAAGGACAAGCTGCGCGACGCCATCGCTGCGACCGATATGAAGTCGTTCTATGGCGGCATACGCTTTGCGCCCGAGGGCAACAACATCGCCAAGCCGATGGTGCTGCGTCAGATCCAGGACGGGAAGTACAACGTGGTGGCCCCGAGCGCCTTCGCGAGCCACGACCTCGAGTGGCCACGCCCGTAACCGGGTCGCCATTGGTCTTATGACACTGGCCGGGCGGCACCGCTGCCCGGCCTTCTCATAACAAGAAAAACAAGACCTCGTTTCCAGAGGGGGGACATCCGTGGAAACAATCCTTTCAAACATCAATCTCCTGGTCCTCGTGCCGCCGCTCAATATCGAGCTGCTGCTCAGCGGCCTGCTGGTCGGCGCGGTCTTCGCGCTCGCAGCCTACGGTCTGGCGCTGGTCTGGGGCGTGATGAACGTCAAGAACCTCGCCCAGGGCGACCTGGTGATCATGGGGGGCTACATAACCTGGTTGATGGCCGAAAACGGGATCCATCCGATTTTTGGCGTGCCGGTCGCCTTTGTCGTCCTCTGGGGCTTTGGCTGGCTGCTCTACAAGACGATCATCAGCCGGGTGATCGGGCGGGATCTGTTTACCTCGCTGCTAGCGACCTTTGGGGTGGCGATCGTGATCCAGCAGCTCTTGAACATCGCCTTCACCTCCGACACGCAGACGGCGGATGCGGGCTGGGCGTCTTGGTTCTTCATGGACGGGTTGGTCACCGTGCCGGTTGTCAAACTGATTGGCTTTGTGATGGCCGCCGGTCTGGCACTGGCTGTCATCATGTTCATGAAGCACAGCCGCATGGGCCAAGCGATCCGCGCCACTGCACAAGATGCCCGCGCTGCAAGAGTGATGGGGATCGATACCGAGAAAGTCTACGCCTTCACCTTCTCGCTGAACGCCGCCATCTGCGGGGCTGCGGGCGCGTTGATCGCAATGATCTGGGTGATCCAGCCCTTCTATGGCATCACCTACTCGATCCGCTCCTTCGTGGTCGTGGTGGCAGCTGGCCTCGGTAACCTACCAGGCGTGATCGCCGCTGGCCTCGGTATGGGGGTTGTCGAGCAATTCGGCGGCTTCGTCCTGGGCGCTGAGTTCCAACAGGCGATTGTCGTCGGCCTGCTGCTGGCTGTGCTGATCTACCGCCAGATCTCCATGGCCCGGAAACGTCAGGTGGTGCAGTGATGAAGATCCTTCTATACGCAGCCATCCTCGCCGCCGGATGCTCGGCACCGTTCATGTTCCCTGGCTATATCAGCCAGGTCAGCGTGCTTTGGGTCATGATCCTGCTCGCGCTCACCTGGGACCTGCAGGGCGGGCAGATGGGGTATAACTCGCTCGGCAACATCTTCTTCTTCGGCTTCGGGATGTATGTCTCAGCGGTCTGCCAGATCGGCATCGTCTATGATGTCGGCACCTATACGCAGGCCTTCGGCGGCGGGATCACCGATTTCACCGATACCCAGTACACGATGGGCCTGATCCTCGGGTTGATCATGGCAGGCATCCTGTCGGCGATCTCCGCCTATATCCTCGGCTGGGTCCTGATCGGGCTGCGCGGCCCCTATTTCGCCATCGGCACGCTGGCAATAGCGATCGCCGCAGGCGAGATCTTTGGGTCCTGGGACTATGTCGGCGCGGGTTCCGGTATCTCCATGCCGGTTTTCCCGGGAGACCCCGACACAGGGAAGACTGTCTTCTACTTCATGAACTTTGTATTGGCTGTTGTCGTCTTTGCGATCATCGCATGGCTGCTCAAGACCCGCTTCGGCCTCGCCATCAACGCGATCCGCGATGATGAGGAGAAGGCCGAGGGGATGGGCCTGCACACCAAGACCTACAAACGGATCTGCTGGTCGATCTCGGCCTTTTTCCTGGGCATATCTGGCGCGATTTTCGGCAATATGATCGGGTTTATCGAGCCTTTGGAGGTCGCCTTCCAGACCATCAATTTCGGCATCTTCATGGTGCTGATGGTGCTCCTGGGCGGTAAAGGCACCCTCTGGGGACCCGTCATTGGCGCCATCGTCTTCCACACGATCAAGGAGGTCACCTGGACCTATCTGCTCGGCACCCAATGGGTGGCGCTGGGCGCGCTCATCGTTGTCATCGTCGTCTTCTTCCAGCAAGGGATCGTCGGCTGGCTGATGGACCAGCGTCCGGAATGGTTCGGCATCAAGGTCGACAAGAAAGAGGAGGCGCGGGCATGAGCAGCATTATCGAAGTCCGCAACGTCTCGAAATCCTATGGCGGGGTGAAGGCCAATACCGATATCTCGATCAGTGTCGCAGAAGGCGCGATCACCGGGCTGATCGGGCCGAATGGGTCGGGCAAGACGACGCTGTTCAACTCGATCGTGGGCTTTCACCCAATCGATAGCGGGTCGATCAAGTTCGAGGGGCAAGAGATCTCGAAACTGCCGGTGCAAGACATCGCCCGGCTGGGCCTGTTGCGCACGTTCCAGCAGACCCGGATCTACAAGGAGATGAATTGCGTCAAGAACATGCTCATCTCGATCCCGCACAGGAAGACCACCCTGGGCGATATGTTCAAGGGCCACTCGAAGGCCGAACAGGAGCGGGCCGAACATCTGTTGGAATTCGTGGGCCTCTACGAAAAGCGCTTCCTCAAGGCAGGCGATCTGAGCTTCGGCCAGCAGAAACTGCTCGAGTTTGCCATGGCCCTGATGAACGAGCCGACCGTGCTCATGCTCGACGAGCCGACGGCAGGGATCAACCCGACCCTGATCAACGGCCTGATCGACCGTCTGAAGCGCGCGAATTCCGAGTTCGGCATCACGCTCTTCATCATCGAGCACAATATGCGAGTGATCATGAACATGGCCGATCACATCTATTGTCTCGCCCATGGTGAGCTTCTGGCCGAAGGCGCGCCCGCAGAGATCCAGAACGATCAGCGCGTCATCGACGCCTATTTGGGGGCGCATTGATGACCGACAGCGAACATCCCAAAGCCGCTGGCGGCTATCACCAGGGCAGCGTCGATACCGTCATCTCGGTCGAGGCGGTCACCGCCCAGGCCGCCGCCATTGCCGAGAGCGTGACGGTCGCAGATCTCGAAGCGCTCTCGGGCGCGGACCCGTTCCTGACGATCGAGAATCTGCGGGCAGGCTATGGCAAGATGGAGATCCTGCACGACATCAACCTACGCGTGGCACGCAAACAATCGCTCTGCCTGATAGGGCCAAACGGGGCGGGCAAATCAACGATTCTGCACGCGATCTTTGGCTTCAACGACATCTTCTCAGGCGCGATCAAGATCGGAGATGGGGAGGCGAAACGCGACATCTCAAAGCTCTCGCCGAACCAGAAGCTGAAAGAGGCAGGCATCGCCTATATCCTCCAGGACAAATCGGTCTTCCCCGGGATGACGGTGGAGGAAAACCTCTGGATGGGCGGTTTCCTGAAAGATGATCCGAAGGACGCGAAACGCGCAGCCGAGGAGGTTTTCGAGAAATACCCCCGCCTCGCCGCCCGGCGCAAACACCAGGCCAAGGTCCTCTCGGGCGGCGAACGCCGCCTTCTGGAGATCTCCCGCGCCCTGGTCATGAACCCTGAGATCTTGCTGGTCGATGAACCCTCGATCGGGCTCGAACCGCGCTTCATCGATATGGTCTTCGAGATCCTGCATGACCTGCAACATACCGAAGGCAAGACCATCATCATGGTCGAGCAGAACGCGAAAAAAGGCTTGGAGTTCGCCGATATCGGCTATGTCCTTGTCTCCGGCGAAATCGCGATCGCGGGACGTGGAGACGATCTCCTCGAAAACCCGGATGTCGGCCGCCTTTTCCTTGGCGGTTAAACCAGCTCACCGGGAAAGGCCCGGGTGGGTGGGTGTCGTGTCACCGCAGGTGGCACGCAGTCGCCCACGGGCCGCTATCGAGGGGCTTCGGGGGTGACTGCGCGGCCCCTCCGGGGCACGCGACACCCACCCACCCGAAGCCTTTCCCTATTTGGATTTGGCAACGAAAACACCGTCCCACTCGTCACCGGGCGGATCCTCTCGGTATTGCGCGATCCGCTCGGCAAATGCGGTTGCGAGGCCTTTTGGATCAAATAGGCCCAGCGGGGCTTGACGGCCAACCTCGGCAAATGCCTCTTCGGCCGCATCCCATGCTTGCGCGAGATAGGCCGAGCGCGCCGCGATGATCAAGCCCGCGAGCTCGTCATAGCGCGGGTCGGCGGCGATCGTTTCATCGCCTGCGACGGTAAAAATCGTCTCGGGCTGGGTGCGCCCTTTCACCGCCACATCGTCGATCTCGAAGATGGCGAAACTGCGCAGGCCCTCGGCCGTTGAGCTGCCAACCAAGGTCGAGACGCCGTATTGCTTCGTCACACTCTCCAACCGCGCCGCCAGGTTCACTGCGTCACCCACGCAGGAATAAGCAAGGCGTTGCTTTGAGCCCATATTCCCAACCGAAACCTCGCCGGTATTGATCCCAACCCCGATCCGGGCCAAGGCAAAACCGCGGGCCGCCAGATCCTCATTCACCTCCTCGAGCTTGTCGAAGAATTGCAGCATGGCGCGGGCCGATTTCTCCCGATGCCCCTCGGTGATCCTTGGCGCGTTCCAGAACGCCATGATCGCATCGCCCATATATTTGTCGACCGTGCCCTCATGCTCGAGGATCACCTCGGTCAGCGGGCTGAGGATCGAGTTGATGAACGAGATCACCTCATCGGGCGTCATCTTCTCGGTAATCGTCGAGAAGCCGCGCACATCGAGGAACAGGATCGAGAGTTCACGCTGCGCGCCGCCGGGGGTCAGGTGCGAGTCCGGGTCCGAGATAATGTCCTCGATCACGTCCGGGCTCACGAAGTGTTTGAACTGGCTCGTAATCTCGCGCTTTGCCGCGTCCGAGCGGAAGTAATTGTAGCCCGAAACCGTCAAATGGGTCGCGCCAACCGCAAGCGCTGGGGCCACCGGGATGAACAGGAACTGCTCAGTCAGGAACAGATACCAGCTGCTGCCCCCTAGGCCTGCCAAAAGCGTGAGCGTCGTGCCAAAGCCCAGAAGCGGCCAGTTCATCGCCAGGATGATCGAGGTCACCGTACCCAGCCCCAAAATCAGCAGAAACTCGATGGGCGAGATCCAATCTGGCCGGTGGAAGAAATCCTCGTTCAGGATCTGCTCGATGATCTCCGCATGGACGGTGACCCCGGGCACCCCATCGGCCAGGGGCGTGGTGATCAAATCGCGCAGCCCCGGAAAATCTGCGCCGACGATGACGATGCGTCCCTGTAACTCCTGCTCAACCTCGGGCGCGAGCCCCGTGCCCTCCAAAATCCGCTGGGCGGAGATGATCCGCTCGGGCCGAACACCCGCATAGCGCACCCGGAACGAGCCATCGCTCTCCAAGGGCACGACGATCCCGCCGGCCTGCATCGAGACGATCTGCGGCTCCTCCCCCAGTTCGATCTCGCCGCTGCCATCGGTGGCCTTGACGATCGAGCTATGCGCATCTTGCGCCACCCGAAGCAGCTCCATCGAGAGCGAGGGCACCAGGACATCCCCCGCCTCGCTGATCATCGGGACATAGCGGACATACTCACCCGCCCCTGGCAGCAGGCTGATAGAGCCCACACCCAGGGCTTGATCGACAAAAAACGACTGGCTGGAGAGCGAGCCGGAATAGCGCGACACAGCGCCCGCGACCGTGCCCGATTGCGCCGGGCTGCGCACGCCCCAGGGCTCGAGCCCATTGGACTGCTCGCCGGTCAGAAGCACGGTCGCCAACACGCTGTAGGAGTTGACCAGGCTCTCGGCCATCAAGAGGTCGTTATCCGGCAGGGCGTCGAGGGCGGACAAATCCACCTCCGCTGGGCGCTCAATCCCATGAGCGGAGGCAAAGCGGGTGCGAAACTGCTCCCAGGATTGGATCACCTGACTGGGCGAGGTCCGATCTGGCTCGGAGAAGATGATATCGAACCCGATCGCCGCCGCGCCTGCCTCGGTCACCCGGTCGATCAGGGCGGCGATATAGCTGCGCGGCCACGGCCATTGGCCGAGCTCCTTCAACGAGGCCTCGTCAATCATCACGATTTTGACCGGGACTTCGGCTGCAAAGCTGCGCGGCTCCCAGATCTGATATTGGTCGACCAGACGCTCTTCCATCTCAACCAACGCAGGAAAACGGAACTGATAGGCAACCGCAAACGTCGCCACCACAAGCAAACCGAGAACGAGCGGCTTCCACTCAACCTTCATCCTATCCCCCAAGATGCGCCCTGCAACCTACAGGTGCCATGCTACCAATTTAACACATTGGATTGCAGGAAATTTATTGACGAGGTATCATAAATGTCAGGGTTTGACTTGGGCAGCGTGAGAGGGGACCAGCGTGCGCCACTATTTGAAGTCGATTGCACTCGCAATCGTGTCACTGGCCTGTTTTGTGACTGCAGCGTCGGCGCAGACGCCGACGCTGACGTCGAACAGAGAAGAATTGCGGGCTCGTCAATCAGAGCTGTTCCAACAGCTGCAGGAGACGCCCGACAGCCTTCCGGTGATGTCGCTCTATGCGAAGATCTCGATCGAGCTAGAAGACTACGAAGCCGCGATCTCGACGATGGAGCGGATGCTGATCTACCGTCAGGATCTGCCTGCAATCCGCCGGGAGCTGGGCGTCGCCTATTTCAACCTCGGCTCCTATCAGGCAGCACAGCTTTATCTCGAGCAAGTTCTCGAGCAGCCCGATCTTCCGGATGAAGTCCGCGTCAATGTGCAGGCTTATCTGGCCGAGATCGAGCGGCGGACCCAGGAGAACCGTCTGCAATTCGTCGCCTCGGCCGGGATCATCCACTCGACCAACGCCAATTTCGGGCCCGAGGGCCTGTTGGACACCCCGATCGGCGCCCTGCCGATCATCGATGGGGAGGAGGAGAGTGATACCGGCGTTCGGGTCATCCTGGCCATGTCGCATGACTATGACCTGCAAAAACCGAACAATGACATCTGGCGGACCACGGCGAGCTTCCTCGGCATCCGCTATTTCGATGTCACCGAAGGCAGTCTCGAACTGATCCAGTTCCGCACTGGCCCGCGTTTGTCGCTGGATACCGAGGAGTTCGGGCCGAAACTGCGCCCCTATCTCGACTTCAAGTATCTGGGCGTCGATGACGATGGCTCTTACGTCCAGAGCGCGCTTGGGGTCGAGTATATCCGAACGCTTTCCCCCACCATGTCGCTCTTTGGCGATGCGGGTGTGGGTTTCCGCCGACAATTGGATCGCGCGCAAAGCGGGTTTGACAGCTTCCGCAGCGAGAACAAGCTGGGCCTGGCTTATGTGCCTGCGCGCGACACGATCCTGCGCGGCACGCTGATCCTCGAGCATGAGCAGGCCAAAGACTTCGAGAACACGAATACCGAGTTCGGGATCCGCGGCGGGATCGACTACAAATATGAGCCGGGGCTCAGCTGGGTCAGTACCGAATGGCAAGCCTCGGCCAGCCTGGATCTACGGGGGCGGATCTTCACCGGCTCGCAGGTCTCGACCGGCAATACCAGCGGGCGCCAGGATTTTGACGTTACCCCGGCGATCAGCCACATCTTCGGGATCAACCAGAATTTCGCAGTGCAGTTCGACGTCAACGCGCTTTATCGTGAGTCCAATATCCAGAACTTTGACTTGGACAATGTGAGCCTGACGCTCTCTGGGGTCTACAAGCTGTAGATGAGAGGATGTCACCGGCTCACGAAACCAAATAGATCGGGAAAGGAGAGAGCGATGCGCTCGACCCATTGGAAACTACCTCTTTTGGCCAGCGCCTCATTGCTCGCCCTGGTTTCGGTTATGCCCGCGCAGAGTGCGGATATCGGACAGGTTGCAGCGGTCAACCGCGACATGGACGGCACGCCCCCGGACACCGCAAAGCGGCAACTGGAACTGGGCTTTGGCGTGGTCGAGAATGAGCGGATTGAGACCAGCGACCGTGGCTCGGGCCAACTCCTTTTCGTCGATCAGACCAGCCTGACGGTCTCGCAGAACTCGGATATCATCCTCGACAAATACGTCTATGACGCCTCTGCCGATCAGGGCGATATGGCGATGACGATGACCAAGGGCGCGCTGCGGTTCATCGGCGGTCGGATCACCAAAAAGCGCCGGGCCATGGTGCGCACACCGACCGCGACCATCGGGATCCGCGGCGGGCTTGTGATCATCCGCGTCCTCGCAGATGGCAGCACACGTGTGGTGCAAATGGCAGGTGACTCGACCACGGTCGAATCCTATGGCGATGCCGATGGTGACGGGGTGGATGACGGACCACCGGCCGGTGATCTCGAATCCTATTTCGCAGGCACCTACAACTTCCGGGGCCGCGTCGTGATCCTCAGCCGCGCCGGTGCAACGGCTGAGATCCAATCGACCACATCGGCGCAAACGGGCGGCACGGGCGGGACCAGTGGCTCCTCTGAGGGAGAATCGCGCGAGCCCTCCGATGTGGTCTATGTTGGGATCATAACCACCGAAGAGTTGTCAGACGAGTATGAAGGCTTTGAAGGTGGTCGCTCCGGCGGCACGGACACTGTGCCATCCGACCAGGGTGTGAACGAAACCTCGGAAGAGATCGCGAGCGTCAACTCTGAGCAAACCGGTGGCGCCAATAACCAGCCGGTCTCGACATCGGGGGAGCAACCGCCCGCACCG
>JBCDAS010000136.1:0-10652 GCA_039185235.1 Pseudomonadota bacterium | reverse complement strand
CGGGAAATGGACGATTCTCGGAGAATTGTCTGAAAATCTGGCGTGTTACTCGTCGTCTTGGAACAGTGTCCGCGCCTGGTCCCCTTCGAGGTCTTCGAACTGGTCATTGCGCAGGCACCAGACAAAGGCGGCGAGGCCGAGGGCGCCAAGGAACAGCGAAACTGGAATGAGCGCGCCGAGGATCGTCATATCACCTCACCATCCTTAGGCGCTTTCATCCGCAATGCGTTCAAGACCACCAAGATCGACGAGGTCGACATCGCCGCGGCGGCGAGAAGGGGTGTGATCACACCGGCAAGAGCCAAAGGAATTGCGAAGGTGTTGTAGCAAAGCGCGATCGCAAAGCTTTGCAACGTACGCCGACGCGCCGTGCGGGCGGTCTCGATTGCAGACAGGACTGCCCTCAGACTGTGCCCCGTAAAGACCAGCCCAGCGGCTGTCTTTGCCACATCCGCAGCGCTTGCGGGCGAGATCGAGGCATGGGCGGCCGCCAGAACTGGGCTATCGTTCAACCCGTCGCCAACCATGAGGATCTTGTGGCCCTGATCGCCCAAACCGCTCAGATATGACAGCTTATCCGATGGCATCATACGCGCATGCCAGTCTCTGATACCAAGCTTGGCGGCCAGATCGCTTACGGATTGCGATTGATCGCCCGAGACGATCTCGGCCGCGAGACCCAACTGGCCAATCGCCTGAATCGTGTCCCGGGCGTCGGGACGCAGCGTTTCGGAAAAAGCAAAACGAAGCGCTGGCTGATCTGGCATCTCCAGATAAACACCGGGCGCCACCCCTTGCGGTGCCGCCCAGCCGGGGCGGCCGAGCCGGCTCTCTTGGCCGCAATACATGCCGAGCATCCCTTTGCCTGGAACCTCGCGGACCGCGCAAAGCTCCGCTGGTTTGATCTCCGACCCCTCCGCATGGGTCACGATCGCGCGGGAGAATGGGTGGCAGGACTTGTGTGCCAGGGCCAGAGCAAACGGCCAGGCTGGGTCTGCGGCGCTCGGAGCCTCGATCACACGAGGTTCGCCCAAAGTGAGCGTGCCGGTCTTGTCAAACAAGACCCTGTCCACCTCGGCCAACCGTTCCAACTCATCGCCATTCTTCAGGAAGATCCCTTGGCGGAACAATCTGCCACTCGCCACTGTGTGGACGGTCGGGACGGCAAGTGCCAGGGCACAGGGGCAGGTGACGATCAAAACGGCTGTTGCAATCTGCAGGGCTGTTCGCAAATCCCCCGCATGGAGGTACCAGCCGAAGAACGCCAAAACCGCGAGGATATGCACCCCTGGCGCATAAATCCGCGCCGCACGATCGGCGAGCCGATCATAGGCCCCGCGCCCGCGTTCGGCCGCATCGATCATCCGACTGATCTCGGCCAGAAGGGTTTTGTCTCCCGTAGCGGTTACCCGCACTGCAATGGCGCCGGTTAGGTTGAGCATGCCAGCATGAACGGTGTCCAAAGTTTGGGCAGGCTCGGGCACGCTCTCGCCGGTGATGAGTGAGCGATCAAGCTCGCTCTCCCCTTCGATGATCTCGCCATCGGCAGCGATCCGCTCACCAGGCGCGATCTCGATGACATCGCCTGGCAAAAGCGCGTTTGTCGGGCAGATCTCGGTTCGACCAGCAACCGTGCGGCGCAGAGCATGGCGTCCTGTCATTGCCATCAACTCGGCTGCTGCCGAACGGGCGGTTGCCCGGGTCCGATGCTCCAAATAGCGCCCGATCAGAAGGAAGAAGATCAGCATGATCCCCGCGTCGAAATAGGCGTGGGCGCCCCCTTGGGAGGTCTCGACCAGCGAGCCGATGGCCGAAAGGAAAATCGCGAGCGAAATCGGGACGTCCATGTTGATCCGCCGACCAGCCAGAGCAGCGACGGCACTGCGGTAGAACGGCATGCCCGCAAACACCATCGCGGGCAGCGCAATCAGGGCCGAAATCCAGTGCAGAAGATCGCGTGTCGCCGCTTCCGCCCCCGACCAGACCGAGATCGAGAGCAGCATCACATTCATCGCCGCAAATCCAGCAACCCCGAGGCGCAACAGCAGGTCACGGCCCAGTTTGTCGGACTGCGCGGCGCCGTGAAGCTCGGGATCAAAGGGCCGCGCGGCAAACCCAGCCTCGGACAGCGCGTCGACCAGGTGGTCAGCGGTCACATCCTCGGCTTGGACGCGAACTGTATGGGCGGTCAGGTTTGCGCGTGCACTGCTGACGCCCGGGATGTCTGAGAGGCAGCTTTCGATGGTGATCATGCATCGCGCACAAGCCATGCCGGGAACCAGGAGATGCGTCTCCTCGGTGGAAGTTGCGCGATCAAGGGCCATCAACCACGCTCCGGCACGTAAAGCGACACGGTGCTGCGATAACCGGTCGCGGGCGCTTTGAGATCAATTTGCCATTGTCCTGATCCGAGTGAAACCGGGTAGACGCCCTGCGATCCGGCGCTCAGCACTTGATCCTCGACATCGGTGGCGGGGCGACCAATCTGGATTGTGAGATCCGGCAGATCGATCACGCGCCCCTCAGCATTGCGGATCGTGATGACCAGCGCGCCCTTGTGATAGCTCACCTCGCTTGCCAGACCCAAGGCGCGTTGCGCCTCGGCTCGGTCGTTCCAGCCTTGCCCTTCGACATAGGCGCTTTTCACGACAAGGCCGGGGAAGCTCCCAGTGGCGGCGAAAAGCATGGTCATATTGGCGGCGACAATCGTTGCGAAAGCGAGGATCGCGATGATCAAGACATGGCGGCCGGTCAGTTCTCGGCTCATTGTTTGGGTCCTCTAAAATCTGTGTCATATGGGCTGCGTTCATGGGTGGTCAGGTTCTCAATCCAGAGCCGAACAGGCACCACCTCGGGCAGATTGCTCCCAGCGGGTGCGGTCAGGAAGACGCGCAGCTTTTTCTGCGTATCGGCCGGGATCAGGATCGAGGAGGGGTCTTCATCGGTCACCGTCAGTCGAAGATAAGCGCCGCCATCGACCGAGGCTGAGAGACGGAACGGATTGGGGCTCGGATTGCGGTTCTGGATCCGGATCTCATAGATGTTCCGGATAGAGCCGTCGGACAGCGTCACAAAAAGCGGATTGCGGTCCCGCTCCACGCTCAAATCGATCGTGTCGCGCAGGAACAGTGTCAGAACCATACCGATCCCAATCGCGGCCCAGATCGCTGTGTAGATGATGGTTCGGGGCCGGATTACCCGCCGCCAGATCGGCGCTGGCGGGTGTCCAGTGCGCTCAAGATCCTCATCTGCCAAAGAGCAGTAGTCGATCAGACCACGAGGCTTCCCGACCTTTGCCATGATCTCGTCGCAGGCATCGATACATAGCGCACAGGTGATACAACCGATCTGTTGACCGTCGCGAATATCGACACCGGTGGGGCAGACGGCGACGCAGGCGTTGCAATCGACGCAGTCGCCGAGCTCTTTTGCTGTCTCGGATTTGCGGTGTTTGCCCCGAGGCTCACCGCGCCAGTCCTTGTAGGTCACAGTGAGCGAGTTCTCATCCAGCATCGCCCCTTGGATCCTTGGCCAGGGGCACATGTAGATACAGACCTGCTCTCGCATGAAGCCGCCGAGGATAAAGGTCGTAGCCGTCAGGATTGCAACAGTCGCATAAGCCACATACGCCGCCTGACCAGTGAACAAATCGACAAACAGCGTCGGTGCATCGGCGAAATAGAAGACCCAAGCCCCCCCGGTCGCAACCGCGATCAAAAGCCAGATCGACCACTTCAACGCTCTCCGAGTGATCTTATGCCTATCCCATTTGCGTTTGAGCAGGCGGAACTGATTGTTCCGATCGCCATCAATGAAACGCTCGACATGTTGGTAGAGATCGACCCACACCGTCTGCGGGCAGGCATATCCGCACCAGACCCGGCCCAACACGGATGTGAAGAGGAAGAGCCCGATCCCGGACATGATCAAAAGCCCGGCCACATAATAAAACTCTTGTGGCCAGATCTCGATCCAAAAGAAGAAGAAGCGGCGATTGGCGAGGTCGACCAAGACGGCCTGATCAGGCAAATGCGCCCCGCGATCCCAGCGGATCCAGGGCGTGATGTAGTAGATCCCGAGCGTGACAATCATGATCGCCCATTTCAGCCGACGAAACACACCCTGCACCGCCTTTGGGAACACCGGCAGACGGGCGGCGTAGAGCGATATCTGGCTCTCTGTCTCTGTTTGCATGGTCGATTGCTGGCTCTGATTTGGCTAACACTCTCAAATGAGCCGGGCGTTCGTCATTGATCTCGATCAATATTTTAGAGCCGAAGGGTAAAGCTGCGGCGCTCAAGGCCGTGGTAATCTGTAGACTTTCGTGACGGTTGCCTCCAGGTGGAGTGGACCCTGGGTTTGAACTTCTGCGAGATCCTAGTCACATTTCCGTGTCGACAGGCTCAAACCCAGTGAATTTGCTCGGGTTTTGTGTCAAGTTTTAAAACCTAAGTTCAAGCTAAGCTTTTTTGTTTCGTCCGTGGGGGTCTGAGATGTTTCGAATTGTTATTGTGGGTCTGCTCGTTTCTGTTTTTTTCGTTGAGACGGGCCATGCCCAAGTCTGTGGCGCTGTTCACACTGTCCGTGCTGGCGAGTCTCTTTCTGGGATTGCGCTCAAAACGCATGGCAAAGCATCGGCATACCGGGAGATCTATCGCGTAAACATCAACGTGATCGGCAGAGACCCTAGTCTTCTGAAGACAGGTACGAAGATCCTTATTCCGTGCGGTGACAAGTCGGGTTTGAGTGTCAACCAGGATTGGGACTTGATGCCCAGCGTCGACACGCTCGAAGGCCTGATGAAGTTTGGAACACAGGTCGTTGACCTCCGCCTCAGCGACTCCGTCAAGGGCGGGATCATCCCTGGGGCCATGTCGATTCCTTACCCGTTCTGGCGTGGCCCGAAAGAGAACCCGGGCGCCCCGCCATCGGACAGGGCGCTTAGCCGCACGATCGGTGGCGCGGGGTTGAAGCTTGATCGGCCGATTGTACTGGTATCTGGCACTGCGGCGCCTTTTGATACAGGTCGGGCAGCCTATGTTTACTGGATACTGAAGTCGTTGGGAGCAAAGCAGCTCGCAATCCTCAAGGGCGGACATGCGGCATGGAAGGCCTCGGGCCGGCCATTGGCTTCAACCCCGTATCGCGGACGGCAATATCGCGTTCAGCTTCAACTCTCGGATCAGTGGCGTGCCGGACAAAGCGATGTCGAGCAGATTGCGGCCGGAACCCTTAAAGGAACGCTCCTCGATGCCCGGCCGAGCCAGATGTTTGCGAAGCAAACCCTGACACAGCAGTCTGTTCCATCGACTTTGCCAGGGGCCTATAACAGCCCGGCGCCCAGCGCCCATCGTCTTGCCACCGCAGAAGGGAGCTACCGCGAAGGGGCGATGTCGGTCCTCGACGGGCTTAAGACGCAAAAGGTGAACTGGTCTCATGACACTGTGGTGAGCTTCTGCAACACCGGAGAGCTCGGCGCTCTGAACTGGTTCTATGCATCAGAGGTCTCGGGGATCAAGAATGTCAAACTCTACCCTGAATCAGCCACTGGATGGAAACATGCTGGACACAAATTGGCGGTTCCATCGATTGATCGGTGAGAGATAACCTAGTCGCCGAGCTCCCTTGTCGCATCAGCGTTGCGGTGTTCAGCCCGAGGCGAACCGGACCATCCTTCTGGAGGTTCGGTTCAGTCGGCTTGCCAAAAAACGGCCACAATATCGTAAATTTTTAAGCTAATTTCAGACTTAGCTCAGGCATCGTGGGGTCGATTTGATCAATCGGTTTGCGTGGGAGAGTAAGCATGTTCGCGCGTCTTGCCTGTTTGTCTGTGTTGGTGGCGGCAATCTCGGTAGGCGATGCCATAGCTCAGAGCTGTGGCACGACGCATACGGTGCGTGCGGGCGAGACGCTTTCGACCTTGGCTGCGAGAACCCTGGGCTCTTCTGAAAAGTTCCGCGTTATCTACCGCGCGAATGTCGACAAGCTGGGATCTAATCCGAACAATCTGAGGGTTGGGATGAAGATCTTTCTGCCCTGTGAGACCGCTCGCACACCAATTCCAGCCCCTGCGGCGAAAGCCTGGTCGCCTTTGATGGAAGTTCCCGATCTGGCGAGCCGAGTCGGCGGGCGCGTTCAAGTTCTTGACCTGCGGAGCGAGGAACAGATTGCGAAGGGCGTCATTCCAGGCTCGATCGCGGTCCCATATCAGAACTGGCGGCTCATCGACGCTGAGCCTGGCTCGCCTGAGTACAATGAGGCTTTGAGCAATGTGATCGGTGGTTCTGGTCTCAGGATCGGACAGCCAATTATCGTGGTTGCTGAGACTGGCAATCCCATGGATGCCGGACGAGCGGCCTATGTCTATTGGATCTTAAAGTCCTCCGGAGCGCGCCAGATCGCGATGTTGCACGGAGGGTACCAGGCCTGGATCAATGCCGAACAGCGGCTCGCACCTCGAACGCGCCGGGTATTTTCCTATCGGGCGACTGTCTCCCTGTCGGAGGAGTGGCTGGTTGGGCGTCGTGAGGTTGATTTGATCTCCAAAGGTGCGGCGAGTGGTTCTTTGCTCGATGCCACGCCGCGTTCTGTAGAAACCGCTGGAATGAAATCAGCCGACGTGACCGGCCTACATCGCGCCATGATGCAGCAAGGGCAGGACAGTGTCTTCACAGTCCTGGAATGGGCCAAGGGTCAGCCTGTGAACTGGGAAAACGATATGGTCGTAAGCCTTTGCGACACCGGCGAGTTTGCCGCGCTTAGCTGGTTCTATGTCTCAGAGGTTGCAGGTATCCGGAACGTCAAGTTGTTGCCGACACCTCACGGCAAACCGCAGGACGATGTGGCCTTGAAGCTTTAGGCGGCGCTTACTCGCCGCCGCCCAGATTGTGCACATAATGGCTGACCTGCTTGATTTCTGATTCACTCAATCGGTCATGCCAGGGCGGCATCGCACCTGCCCGGCTGTAGTAGATCGTCTCGTAGAGCGTCTCGGCATCGCCACCATAGAGCCAGATTGCATCCGCGAGGTTAGGCGCGCCGAGATCGTGATCTCCTAGCCCCTCATCTCCGTGGCACGCAGCACAGTTATCGGCATAGAGTGCGGCCCCATCAGCGTTCGGGTCCGCCTTGTCGGAGAGCGACTGGACATGGGCCACAATAGCCTCGATCTCTGCCTGCACCAGGATCTCATCGGCTCCAAAGGCCGGCATTTCGGAAAAGCGGCTTTCATCCTCGGTCTCCCAACGGATCCCGTACCGCACAGTCATGGCAATCTCTTCCTCGGTCCCGCCCCAGAGCCAATCATCGTCGATTAGATTGGGGTAGCCAACCGCCCCGGCCGCGCCCGCACCGTGGCATTGCGAGCAATAGGTGCGAAACACCGCCGCGCCGCCGGATTGAGCATAGCTGTCGAGATCGGCGTCGCTGCGGATATCTTCAAAGCTTGCGGCGGCGATGCGGTCATCGACTTGCGCGTTGCTGGCTTTGTGCGCCTCGATGATCGCGGATAACTCGGCGCGGCTCGAATAGCCAAGGGCGCCGCTGGTCGCCTCGGTGATCATCGGCCAGGCGGGATAGGCGATCGTGTAGCCCAGGCCCCAGACGATGGTCGCATAGAAGGTCCAGAGCCACCAGCGGGGCAGGGGGGTATCGAGTTCTTTGATCCCGTCCCATTCGTGGCCTGTGGTCTCGGTCCCGGTTTCCTGGTCGCGTTCGCGTTCGCTCATCTCCGGTCCTCCTCGGGCAAGGTCTCGTTTCGCAGCGGAGTTTTCGCTAGATGATCATGGAATTCCTTCGATCCGGGGCGGAGCGTGTAGAGCACCATGCCCAGGAAAAAGGTCGTCATCGCCAGCAGGAACCAGCTATCTGCAAAGGCACGCAGGATCGAATAAGTGTCCATCTCGCTCACCGGTAGTTGGCTTCGGCTTCGTAGGTGGAGAAGTCCACCAGCGTGCCGAGCATCTGCATATAGGCGATCATCGCATCGAGCTCAGTGATCTCCCGTTGGCTGTCAAAGTTCCTGATCACGGCCTTAGGGTACCGGGCGAGCAGGTCGTCGACACCATCATGGTCGGGGTTCACTTGGGCGTAGATGTCCCGGCTCGCATTGGCGATCATGTCGTCGTCATAGGGGACGCCGACCGCCTTGTTGGCCTTCAGATGCGCCTGAATGTTGGAGAAATCCAGCTTCGTTTCCGCCAGCCAAGGATAGCCTGGCATGATCGATTCCGGCACCAAGGCGCGGGGGTTCTCGAAATGGTCGATATGCCAATCATCCGAGTACCTTCCACCGATCCGCGCCAGATCTGGCCCAGTCCTTTTCGAGCCCCATTGGAACGGATGGTCGTACATGCTTTCAGCGGCGAGGCTGTAATGCCCATACCGCTCCACCTCGTCGCGCATTGGGCGGATCATCTGGGAGTGGCAGACATAGCAGCCCTCGCGGATGTAGATGCCGCGTCCCAGAAGCTCGAGCGGGCTATAGGGGCGGACACCTGAGACCCTCTCGATCGTGTTCTGGAGATAGAAGAGCGGCGCGATCTCGACGATCCCTCCGATCGTGACAACCAGAAGGGAGAGAACCATCAACAGCGTGGCATGACGCTCGATCTTGCCGTGTTGCTTGAGGAGAGAGCGGGTTGTGCTGGATTGCTGCGACATCGGATCCTCCTTACTCGGCCGGAACCGCGACAGGCACCGGAGCGCCTTGCACCCGGTGTCTTGCCGTCTGGTAGAGGTTGTAGACCATGAGGATCGCACCCACGAGGTAGAGCACCCCGCCAAGGCCGCGAACCACATACATCGGGAACTTGGCGCTGACCGTGTCGGCGAAGCTGTTGACCAGGAAGCCAAACTGGTCCGTCTCGCGCCACATCAGCCCTTCCATAATACCGGTGACCCACATGGATGCGGCATAGAGCACGATGCCGATGGTGGAGAGCCAGAAATGCCAGCTGACGAGGCTGAGCGAGTAGAGCTGCTTTGCGCCCCAAAGACGCGGCACCAGGAAGTAGAGCGCACCGAAGGTGATCATGCCGTTCCAGCCGAGCGCGCCGGAATGCACATGCCCAATGGTCCAGTCCGTGTAGTGGGAGAGGCTATTCACCGCCTTGATTGACATCATCGGCCCCTCGAAGGTTGCCATGCCGTAGAAGCCGACCGAGACCACCAGCATGCGCAACACCGGGTCGGTCCGCAGCTTGTCCCAGGCGCCGTTCAGCGTCATCAGCCCGTTGATCATGCCGCCCCAGCTGGGCATCCAGAGGATGATCGAGAACACCATCCCCAGCGTCTGCGCCCAGTCCGGCAGCGCGGTGTAATGGAGGTGGTGCGGCCCCGCCCAGATATAGAGGAAGATCAGCGCCCAGAAATGGATGATCGAGAGTTTGTAGGAGTAGACCGGCCGCTCAGCCTGTTTGGGCACAAAGTAGTACATCATGCCGAGAAAACCCGCCGTCAGGAAGAAGCCGACCGCGTTATGGCCGTACCACCACTGGGTCAGCGCGTCTTGGACCCCGGCAAAGGCCGAATAGCTCGCAGAGCCCCAGATTGAGACCGGCATGCTTAGATTCCTGACCACATGCAGCATCGCGACGGTGACGATAAATGCCAGGAAGAACCAGTTGGCCACATAGATATGCGGCTCTTTTCGATTGATCAGCGTGCCTAGGAACACGGCCAGATAAGCGACCCAGACCACCGTCAGCAGCAGGTCGATATGCCAGGCAAGCTCGGCATACTCCTTACCTTCGGACCCGCCGAAAACATAGGAGGTCGCGGCCAGCACGATCACCATCTGGTAGCCCCAGAAGACGAACCAGGCGAGGTTACCGCCCCAAAGCCGTGCGGCACATGTCCGCTGGACAATGTAGAACGATGTTGCGATCAGCGCATTGCCGCCAAAGGCAAAGATCACCGCCGAAGTATGCAGCGGCCTCAGACGACCGAAGGAGAGATAAGGCAGATCCCAGTTCAGCATCGGAAATGCCAATTGGAACGCGATATAGGTTCCCGCCAGAAACCCAACCACGCCCCAAAGCGTGGTCGCGATCACACCCGCACGGATCACATCATCCATATACCCAGTTGGCGCCACCGCCGGCCGAGGCTTCCGCCCCATTGTCCATAGGAATAATCCCGCCCCGGCGATCATGATCACAATCGCGTTGACCTGGTATGCGAGATCCTGTCCCCAGTTGGCGCCAAGGGCACCGAGGATAACCAGCAAACCGAAAACTGTGAGCCGCAGGGCGATGGCCATTGCTTCCCCTCCGAAAGTGGCGTTCGCCGTCCAATAAGGACTTCACAGCTCAGATCGCCTTGATCTGGATCAAGAGAGCAGTCTGGGCGGATATCAGTCGAAGAGAGTTGCTACCGTTGGCGCGAAATCAAAATGATGCGCTGTCCTGATAATCATGGACCTCTTCACCCGCGAGAGCGCGCAGGTGATCGATATGCCGAATAACCACCGAGCGTTTGTCCGGTAATTCGATCAGACCGTCCTTCCGCAGACCGCTGATCTGGCGAGAGACGGTCTCGATCGTCAAACCGATATATTCGGCAATCGCTTCCCGTGAGAGCGGAATTTGGATCCGGGATCCATTGCTCAGGGATCCACCATCGCTGGATCGGGCGCGGCGCGCCAGGATCAT
>JBCDAS010000135.1:0-10669 GCA_039185235.1 Pseudomonadota bacterium | reverse complement strand
TGGCCATTCTCGTATCCCTTCAAGGATTTGGGATACTCCTTAGACAACTGTCCAGTCCGCCGGAACCACTTAAGTGCTCGGTCAGGCGGTCCTCGACGGACCGGCCCTGCAGAACTCTGCGTTGGGTCGGGCAATGCTGGCTGAGAACACGACAGGCGCGGCGTTCACTAACGCCAAGCGTCTGACGAACATGCTCAATGCATCTTCGGCGGCGGGCGGGGCTCCGAAGTTTCCCCGAGCCGCCTCCGATAGGATGAGTTTGTCGGGCGTAAGATCAGACACAGCGCGTCGGAGCCGCTGGTTCTCTTTGTGCAACCGCTTCAGCTCTTGGAGCTGTTCTGTGCCCATGCCGCCATACTCCTTACGCAAACGATAGTAAGTCTGCACAGTCACGCCGATCCAACGGATCGCGTCCGCTCTCGGCATATCCTGGCCGACGAGCACCTCGACCTGTCGTAGCTTCGTCACAATTTCTTCCGGTTTGGCTCGCTTGGTCGCCATCGCTGATCCTACGTCTTCCTAATAGAACGGTGGGCCAATTCTTCTGGTGAGGATAAAGGGTATCAGAACAGACGCTATGGGCTCGATCAAATCAGCCCAGACCAGGGTCGTTTACCGCAGCGATTAGAAACTCCTGGTTCCCGTCCGCGCCAGTGATCGGGCTCTCCGCCTCGCCGGTGACATGCCATCCGAGCTCTTGCAAGAACGCGGATATGGACAATCGGACCTCGGCATGGCGGGCAGGATCGCGAACGATGCCTTTGTCACCCACGCCAGGTCCGACTTCGAACTGCGGTTTGATCAAGGCCACAAGTTGGGCGGACGGTTTTGCAAGAGCCAGGGCGCCCGGCAGAGCTTTCGTGAGAGAGATGAATGAGACATCCGAGGTGACCCAATCGACCGGTGGGATCAAACCATCCGGAATTGCGCGGGCATTTACGCCCTCATGCGAGATCACGCGGGGATCAGCCGCCAGATCCGGGTGAAGCTGGCCGTGGCCGACATCCAGTGCATGCACTTGATCCGCGCCACGAGCCAGAAGGACTTGCGTGAAGCCCCCGGTCGATGCCCCAACATCCAACGCGGTGCCTTGGGGTCTCAGATCAAAAACCTCGAGCGCATGCACCAGTTTCAAGGCTGCGCGACTGACCCATGGGTTTGGGTTCGTCGTAACCCGGATCGCGACGTCAGGCGGGGGTCTCGAGCTTGGCTTACGCGCAGTCTTCCCGCCGACTTCGACCACGCCCGCGTCGATCAGCGCCTGGGCCCGGGCCCGGCTTGGGGCAAGCCCCAGCTCCACCAAACGCTGATCAAGGCGGGTCATGCGGCCCGGATCCGCCGATGCAAGACCACATTGGCACGCTCGGAGAAGAAGAGATATCGCAGCACGAGCAAATCGCCCAAGGTGAAGCCAAAGAACACCATCAATGCGATCTGTCCTTCGCTGGTCGCATAGGTCTCGGCCAACAAAAAGAAGGGCGTCCAGGTCTCGGCGATCAACTCGAAGGCCCAAACTCCGAAGAAGTATATCAGATACACCACGGGTGCCGCGGGCATCCGCCACCACAGCAGGCAGAGGACCAAGGGCGGCCCGCTTACCAAGAACACCCAACTTGCCCACTCAAAAGCGGACGGCACAGCCGGGTCGATCATATCCTCGGTCATCAGGAGCAACAGGACCAGGAGAACCAGGGCAAACAAGCTCTGAAAGACGATCCAGGCAAGCGATGCCATCAACCCGCCGCGCAGTCGGTTGAGTGGGTGTTCGTAGAACTCCTCCGGGCTCAGCTTCTGCCAGCGGCTCATGCGATCTCTCGACGCCGGAAGATCACGTTGGGGCGGCGCCCGGCAAAGAGGTAGCGGATCACGATACAATCTACCGTGACAGCGGCGGCGAAAACAGCCGAGGGGATCCAGCCCCCTGGTTCGGCATAGCGCGCGGCTGCGAACCAGTTCAGCTCATAGAACTCCGCACCCAAGAGAAGCAGGAAAGTCACCAAGATGTATCCCGCGAATAACACCGGCAGGAGCGCGCGCTTTGTGATGATCGAGGGCACGATCAGAAATGGCCCCGCAATCATCGCAGTCCAGAGCACCCATTCATAGCTGTCTGGCACCGCGTCAAGGAAAACCACCCCCGGCCCGTCCGTAATGAAGGCCACGATCAGCAGAAGCGAGAACAGCAATTGCGCGCTCGTCCAGATCAATACCGCCAGCATTCCTCCAGCCAGACGGTTCAACGGGTGGGAGTGCCAAGCGGCATCGGAAAGTTGCGTCATGACGCGCGATGTAAACCGCCTGGGCTGAACGCCAAGTCCCTAATGCCTACCCATGCGCCGCGCTGTCCAATTGCCCGAGCACCAGAAGCGCCTGATCCACGATATGCGGCGCATTCATCGCAGCCACGTCATACATCTTTGCTGGGCTGTCTTGGTCGATGAAGATATCCGGGAAAACCATCGGGCGGACCTTTAGGCCATTCTCCAAAGCTCCCTCATGGGCCAAAAGATGCAGCACGTGGGAGGAGAACCCGCCGACCGCGCCCTCTTCGATGGTAATCAGCGCCTCATGATTGCGGGCGAGATTAAGGATCAGGTCGCGATCCAGTGGTTTCGAGAAGCGCGCATCGGCAACGGTCGTCGAGAGCCCGCGCGCCTCGAGATCCTCTGCCGCCTTCAAGCACTCTTTCAGCCGCGCACCGAAGGAGAGGAGTGCAATCTTGGAGCCTTCGCGAACCACGCGGCCTTTGCCAAGTTCCAATGGCTGGCCCCTCTCAGGCATCTCGACGCCCACACCCTCGCCGCGGGGGTAACGGAACGCCGAAGGGCAATCGTCAAGCTGAGCGGCCGTGGCAACCATATGGACCAATTCCGCCTCATCGGCGGCCGCCATCACCACAAAGCCTGGCAGATTGGAGAGATAGCCCACATCAAAACTGCCCGCATGGGTCTGCCCATCAGCGCCGACCAGCCCAGCGCGGTCGATCGCGAAGCGCACCGGCAAGCGTTGGATCGCCACGTCATGGACAACCTGGTCATATCCGCGCTGCAGGAAAGTCGAGTAGATCGCCGCGAAGGGCCGCATCCCGGCCCCCGCAAGCCCGGCGGCGAAGGTCACGCCGTGCTGCTCGGCAATTCCTACGTCAAAGGTCCGGTCGGGATGAACCTTGCCAAAGACATCCAGCCCCGTGCCATCTGGCATTGCGGCGGTGATCGCACAGATCCGATCGTCTTCGTTGGCCTCCTGGATCAAGGCATTGGCGAAGACCTTAGTATAGGATGGTGCGTTCGAGGGAGGCTTCTTCTGCTCGCCGGTCACCACATCGAACTTCGCGCGGGCATGGCCTTTGTCCGCTGCTTTCTCAGCGGGCGCATATCCTTTGCCTTTCACGGTCAAGGCATGGATCAGGGTCGGACCGGTCGCATGCTCTTTCACCGAGCGCAGGACGGTGAGCAATTGATCCATATCATGGCCATCGATCGGACCAATATAGTCGAAACCCAACTCCTCGAACATGGTGCCGCCGACTGTCATATGCTTCATCAGGCTCTCGGCTCGATGCGCCCCTTCACGCATCATTTTGCCGAGCGGGCCAGGCACAACATTCAGCATGTCCTTCGCAGCATGCTTCAGATCCTGAAGCGGCTGCTGGGTGTAAAGCGAGGTCAAGTATTTCGAAAGCGCGCCGACCGGCGGGGCAATCGACATCTCATTGTCGTTCAGGATCACGATCAACCGCTTACCCAGGCCGCCCGCGTTGTTCAGCGCCTCATAAGCCATGCCTGCGGTCATCGCGCCATCGCCGATCACGGCAATTCCGTCACCCGTGTCGCAGCCCATCTCTCGCCCAATTGCAAAACCGAGGGCCGCCGAGATCGAGGTTGAGCTATGGGCCGCACCGAACGGGTCATACTGGCTCTCTGACCGCTTGGTGAAACCCGAGAGGCCGCCCCCCTGGCGTAAGGTCCGGATCCGGTCGCGCCGCCCCGTGAGGATCTTGTGCGGGTAGCATTGATGGCCAACATCCCAGACCAGTTTGTCCTTCGGGGTGTCGAAGACCGCGTGGACTGCGACTGTCATTTCAACCACACCGAGCCCCGCACCCAGATGCCCGCCTGTGACCGAAACCGCCGAGACCGTCTCGGCACGCAATTCATGGGCCAGTTGCGCGAGTTCAGCGTCCGAGAACTGCTTCAGATCAGCGGGGGTCTCCACGCGATCTAGGAGTGGTGTGTTCGGGCGGTCGGTCACTTATGAGATCCCCAATTCGGTCATTCTTGCCGTATCTTGCATAGTCTCCTCCCAGAGGCCAATCACGATCAAGTCTCCTCGAATGGTGCGAGATCTGGATTGTCCGGCGTGCCTCCGGTGATCTTCTGGACCTCAAGTTCTGCATCCTGGAGGCGCGCCTCGCAAAGCGCCTTGAGCGCATCGCCGCGTTTGTAAAGCTCGATCGACTGCTCAAGCGGAACCTGCCCACCCTCAAGCTGGCCTACGACTTTTTCAAGCTCGGCCAGGGCTTCTTCGAAACTGAGGTCGGTGATGGGTTTTTCGGTCATGCGAGGCTCTTTACATGGCGATCTAGGGCGTCGAGATGGGCTCTGCAACTCTCTCTCAACCCCTCCAGGTCATAGCCACCTTCCAGGGTCGAAACCACCCGCCCCTCGCAGCATTCAGCGGCAATCTTGCAGATTTCATCAGTAACCCAGGCAAAATCTGCAGGCGTCCAGTTCAGATTGGCCAATGGGTCATCGCGATGCGCGTCGAAGCCCGCCGAAATCATGACAAGATCCGGGTCAAAGTCACGCAGAGCTGGCAGAATTTTGCCGGTATAGGCCGTGCGCATCTCTCCTCCACCGCTCATTGGTGGAAGCGGCGCATTGACGATATTGCCAACCCCCGTCTCATGTGCGCCTCCGGTGCCTGGAAACAGGGGGATTTGGTGGGAGGACGCAAAGAACACCCGCCCATCGCGTTCGAAGACATCCTGGGTGCCATTGCCATGATGCACATCGAAATCGACAATCGCGACTTTCTTCAACCCGCGCGCCTCCAGCGCATGCAGCGCGCCAACCGCCACATTGCCAAACAGGCAGAACCCCATGGCGCGGTCAATCTCTGCATGGTGACCACAGGGGCGCATGCAGCAAAAGGCAGCCTTTGTGTCGCTATCTAGAACCGCATCCACCGCAGCTATGTTAGAGCCCGCAGCATAGCGCGCCGCTGTCAGGCTATCGGGGCTCATATGCGTGTCCGGGTCCAAGCTGACCCAGCCGCTTTCCGGTGAGGCGGCAATAATCGCATCGACATACGCGCTGTCATGGGCGCGTTTGAGCTCCTCGTCCGAGGCCTGGGCAGGCTCCGCCCGGGGCCAGTTCGCATAGGGCGCTTCAGCCAAGAGTGCGTCTAACGCAACGATCCGCTCGACGCGCTCCGGATGGCCCGGGGGCGTTACATGCTGATGGCTCGACCGATGCGTGTAGATCAAAACGGACATGGGATGATCCTATCCACGTTAACCGTTCGAGGCAATTGGCCTGTGTCAACCTTGATTGACAATCAGTCAGGCGTGAGCATGTACCCCGCGCCGCGCACCGTTTGCAGGTAGCGTGGCGATTTTGGATCGAGCTCTAACTTACGCCTCAGTCGTGTTATCTGCACGTCGACCGCACGTTCCTGAACCTCGCCCTCTGCACCGCCAAGCTCTTCGGCCAGACGCTCGCGGCTGACCGGCTCGTTGGGTTTGACCGAGAAGACCCGCATCAGGGCCTGTTCGGTCGAGGTGAGGCGCACAGGCTCCCCATCACAGACCAGTTCCCCACGTAGGATGTCATACCGGTTCCGACCAAGGGCCAAGACCTTCGGCGGTGCCTCCGGCTCGGATTGCGGGACCGAGCGGCGTAGGATCGCAGCACAGCGCAACAAAAGCTCTCGCGGTTCGAAGGGTTTCGCGAGGTAATCATCCGCCCCCGCTTCCAACCCGATAATCCGATCCTCGACATCGCTCTTCGCGGTCAAAAGCAGGATCGGCGCGTCGATCTCCCCCCGCATTCCTTTGGTGAAGCTGATCCCATCCTCTTCAGGCATCATCACGTCGACGACCAAAAGGTCAAAGGCCAGGTTGACCAGCAAACGGCGCGCATGGGCCGCGTCCCGGGCGGTCGTCACGATGTAGCCGTGGCGCGAGAGAAACCGGCGCAGCAGATCTCGGATCCGCGAATCGTCGTCAATGATCAGGATATGACTTGGCGCCAGGTCGTCTTCCCCGTTCATCACCACCCCCTTCAGTCACTTTGCTGCCCGATGAGAGAGAGAACCTCATCGCGCTGGTCTTCGTTAATCATCTGCTCGAGGACGAGGCGGAACCCCGCAACCGCCTCAGGCCCAACCTCGGCATAGGCCCGGCGCAACCTTGCGCGTTGCGGCTCAGACAAGGTGCGTTCCAACTCCTCACCCGCCTCGGAGAGATGCAAGAGCCGCTGCCTGCGATCCTGATCCCCTTCGGTCGAGGTCACCAACCCGTCCTCCACCAACTGCCGAAGCACTCGGTTCAGCGATTGTTTGGTCACCTGAAGGATGGTCAGCAGCCCCGCGATCGAAATCCCTGGCCTGCGTTTGATGAAATGGATCGCCCGGTGATGGGCCCGCCCATAGCCGCGCTCCGCGAGAACCTGATCGGGGTCCGAGGTGAAGTCCCTATAGGCAAAGAACATAAGCTCGATACCCTGGCGGAGTTGCTCATCCGTCAGATAGAGCAACTGGTCCGAGCGGTTGAACCCTGCCCCGACCGGTCGATTGCCCGATGGTCTCTGCATGCTGTGCCTCTTGTGCTTCGGGGATTTATGGAAACCCCTCTTCACTAATTATGTCAGCCTTATTGACTGATTACCAGCCCAATGATACCTCCCGACGCGCCCCTGGGACCAGATATGTCGCAGACGGCCCCTAGGACGCAATAAATGGAAACCCCACTCAAGGGAAACTCGAGGAAACGACAATGGCCGCTGACGGAGCCTATGACAATCGCGATGGATGGATCTGGTTGGATGGCAACCTTGTACCCTGGCGCGATGCGAATGTGCATATCCTGACACACGCGATGCACTATGGCTCAAGCGTCTTCGAGGGGGAGCGCGCCTATGGTGGCCGAATTTTCAAGTCGCGCGAACATTCTGAGCGCTTGGTCTTCTCGGGCGACCAACTCGATATCCCGATCCCATATACGGTCGATGAGATCGAGGCTGCAAAAGACGCTGTCATGAAGGCCAATGACATGGGAGACGCCTATGTCCGCGCGGTCTGCTGGCGCGGCTCAGGCGAGGATATGGGCGTAGCTTCCGCCAAAAACCCGGTCCGCATGGCGGTCGCTGCCTGGGAATGGGGCGCCTATTACGGCGATGCCAAGATGAAGGGCGCAAAGCTCGACATCTCGCAGTGGAAACGCCCCAGCCCAGAGACAATCCCCTGCAAGGCCAAAGCCTCCGGCCTCTATATGATCTGCACCATGTCCAAACATGCGGCTGAAGCAAAAGGCTGCTCGGACGCCATCATGATGGACTATCGCGGCTATGTGGCGGAGGCGACCGGGGCGAATGTCTTCTTTGTCAAAGACGGCGTGGTCCATACGCCTGATCCGGATTGTTTCCTGGATGGCATCACCCGGCAGACCGTGATCCAGATGTTGAAAGAACGCGGGGTCGAAGTGGTCGAACGCCATATCGAGCCCTCCGAGATGGAAAGCTTCGAGCAATGCTGGCTCACCGGAACCGCGGCAGAGGTCACACCCGTCGGAAGCATTGATGGCTTTAACTTCGAAGTCGGCGCCCTAACACGGGAGATGACCGACAGCTACGATCGCCTGGTCCGCGGCAATCACTGAGACCCAAAGGCGTGCGCATTGCGCGCGCCTTACCTCTGATCCGGCAACTGATAGCCTTCCTCGTTCAAGATCCGCCGCAGGTTTAGTTTCGAGATCTTGCCGGTGGCCGTATGCGGGATTTCCTCGCGGAACAGCACATCGTCTGGCAATTGCCATTTGGCGAAATGCGGGCGGAGGAGGTCGATGATGCTGCCGGGATCTGGGTTCTTGCCGGGCATCGGCACGATGATCAGGACCGGGCGTTCGTCCCATTTTGGGTGGGGCATGGCGACGGCGGCGGCCTCGAAAACCTCCGGGTGCGAAACGGCGGCGTTTTCCATCTCGATCGAGCTGATCCACTCGCCGCCCGACTTGATCACATCCTTCAGGCGATCGGTGATCCGGACATAGCCATTCGCATCCATGGTCGCGGCATCGCCTGTGTCGAACCAACCTTCGTCGTCGATCGCATCCTCATCAAACTTGAGATAACGCTTCACTACGCCCGGGCCCTTGATCAAGAGCCGCCCTTGGCTGGTATCGTCCCAGGGCACCAGAGTGTTGTCGTCATCCTTGATCTCAAGATCGACGGTAAAGGGCGGGTGGCCGACTTTGAGCTGCACCTCGATCTGCTCCTCCGGCGGCAGCTTCGCGACCTCGGGTTTAAAGGTGCAGAACGAGCCCAATGGCGAGGTTTCGGTCATTCCCCAGGCGTGCAGCACCTGGACATCATAGATGTTCTGAAAGGCCTCGATTACCGCACGCGGACAGGACGAGCCTCCGATCACCACGCGGTCGAGATGCGGCAGCATCTTGCCCGACTCTTTTAGGTAGGCGAGCAGCGGCAGCCAGATCGTTGGCACCGCAGCGGTACAGGTGACGCCCAGATCCAGCATCTCATAGAGGCTCGCCGGATCCATCATCCGCCCAGGCAGAACCATGGTCGCACCCGCCATCGGCGTCGCATAGCCCGTCGACCATCCGTTCGCATGGAACAGCGGGACGACCGGCATCATCACATCCTTCGAGCTGAGCGAGAACATATCCGGCTGGATCATCGCCATCGCATGCAGCACGTTCGAGCGGTGAGAATAGACGACGCCCTTCGGATTTCCCGTCGTACCAGAGGTATAGCAGATCCCACAGGCGGCCTGCTCATCCACCAACTCCCAAGCCGCATCGCCGTCTTCCACCGCCATCAACTCTTCATAGCAGAGCGCATTCGGCAACGATGTTTCTGGCATATGCGCCCGGTCGGTCATCACGATATAGCCCTTGACCTTCGGCAGGGTGGCGGCGACCTGCTCAAGCACAGGCACGATGTCATGATCGACAAAAACCCACTGATCTTCGGCATGATCAACGATATAGGTGAGCTGCTCGGTAGAGAGACGTGGGTTCAAGGTATGCAAAACAGCGCCTGCCCCAGGCACGCCGTACCAGATCTCCATATGCCGGATCGTGTTCCAAGCCATGCAGCCAATCACATCACTAGGCTTGACCCCCAGCCGCCTGATCACTTGCGTGACCTGGCGCGCCCGTACTGCCAATTGCGCCCAAGTCGACCGCGTTATCGGTCCTTCAATCGAGCGGCAGATTAAGTCGCGATTGGTGTGATAGCGGGCAGCATGGTCAATGATGTGGCTGACCCTAAGGGACCAGTCTTGCATGGTGCCGAGCATGCGTTCCTCCCTGTCGGCAGTCTTTTTGTCAAAGTCTTATGACAAGGCCTAGGCAGGGATGGAAGCCTCAATCGGTTGGTATCAAGCATACCCATCGCCCGCTCCGATACCTTCACAACCAAAGTTCGAATGCGATGAGAAGGCAATCGCCAACCAGAGCAACGTTGGTCTGATGGATTGATATGTGTGGCAGTGTTGGGCCAAAGCACCGATCCCTGGAGGAAACTCCGAGAAGTATACGTTTTAGCTTCGTCTGATTGCGTTTCGCGACTCCGCCTGCATCACTTGCACGATCGCAGCGCTTCTAACGCCATCTTGGCCTTGAGATGGCTGTCCTGAGGACCCGACTTTCCTCCAATCGCTAGGAAGATCCGTTGGTTGGTTTCTGACCTGATGCAGCCTCATTTTCCAGTATCATCGTCGCTGCGAATTCGTCTCGCGTAAGGTTGCTCAGGGATGAGTGCGATCTGTTTCGGTTGTAATTCTCCTTCCAAGCGGAGATGCGGACCGTCGCCATCGCCTCTTTAACTTAAATGATTATCTAGAACTTAGAGGCGCAAATTGTCTAATTTGGTTTTCTCCTCTCTCCAATCATATCTATACTTGCGTCAGGTAGGCTTTTTGGATTTTCCGCTCAGAAGCCTGTGATCTAAGCGTAGTAACAGAAATTATACCCGGTCTGAGAGTGTTTTATTTATAAATTTTATAACAATATTAAATATTATTATGTAATATTAGTCTTTATATAGAGAGAATTGAAATAATCGACCAACCTTAAGCTCATTCGCAGGTAAAGCCACTGAAGCTTTGCTCTGTCGCATCAACGTCGCACTTTCCCGCTTGATCCCGCAGGGCAGTCTGACTAGCTTCCGCGGACCCAAAGACCCGAGATTCCTCGGAATGCGGAGAGGTGCCGGAGTGGTCGAACGGGGCGGTCTCGAAAACCGTTGTGCCTTTGCGGGTACCCAGGGTTCGAATCCCTGTCTCTCCGCCACCGACCCGCTTCAGTTAGTCTCTTACGTTCTGTTGCGCGATAAACCTCCGGAACAGGGCGGTTTTTCATGGTCAATCCGAAGAGGGTGTTCTTCTTTGGCCGGTCTTCAAGCGGCTTTCCCGGCTTGATTTCTTC
>JBCDAS010000134.1:0-10688 GCA_039185235.1 Pseudomonadota bacterium | reverse complement strand
GCGGCCCGGGGCAAACAGAGCGAAACCAAAGGGAGACGCAGATGAACCCGATCCTCGAAGAGCTGGACAACCGCCGAGCCGAGGCGCGCCTGGGGGGTGGCCAGAAGCGCATTGAGGCTCAACACGCAAAGGGCAAGCTGACGGCGCGGGAGCGGATCGAGCTTTTGCTGGATGAAGGGTCCTTCGAGGAATTCGACATGTTCGTGAGCCATCGCTGTACGGATTTTGGCATGGAGAAGAGCCATGTTCCCGGCGATGGCGTGGTCACCGGCTGGGGCACGATCAACGGGCGCCAGACCTATGTCTTCAGCCAGGATTTCACAGTGTTTGGTGGCTCTTTATCTGAAACCCACGCGCAAAAGATCTGCAAGGTCATGGATATGGCGATGAAAAACGGCGCGCCACTGATCGGGTTGAACGACTCGGGCGGGGCGCGGATCCAGGAAGGCGTGGCTTCTCTGGCCGGTTATGCCGAGGTTTTCCAACGCAATGTGTTGGCCTCGGGCGTGATTCCGCAGATCTCGGTGATCATGGGGCCCTGTGCTGGTGGGGCTGTTTACTCGCCGGCGATGACCGATTTTATCTTCATGGTCCGGGACTCGAGCTACATGTTCGTCACCGGACCGGATGTGGTGAAGACGGTTACGAACGAGCAGGTGACCGCGGAGGAGTTGGGGGGCGCGAAAACGCATACCTCGAAAAGCTCAGTCGCCGATGGCGCCTACGAGAATGATGTCGAGGCTTTGGCGGAAATCCGGCGTTTGTTCGATTTTCTGCCTCTCAACAATCGCGCTGATCTGCCGGAGCGCCCCTTCTTTGACGCAGCCGATCGCGTGGAGGAGAGCCTCGACACGTTGATCCCTGAAAACCCGAACCAGCCATATGACATGAAGGAGCTTATCCTGAAGCTCGCCGATGAGGCGGATTTCTTCGAAGTGCAGGAGAAGTTCGCAGGCAACATCATCACCGGTTTCATTCGGATCGAAGGCCGCCCCGTGGGCGTTGTTGCCAATCAGCCTATGGTCTTGGCTGGATGCCTCGACATTGACAGCTCACGCAAAGCCGGGCGGTTCGTGCGGTTTTGTGATGCCTTCTCAATCCCGCTGCTGACCTTGGTTGATGTGCCGGGCTTTTTGCCTGGCACGGACCAAGAATATGGCGGTGTGATCAAACATGGCGCGAAGCTTCTGTTCGCCTATGGCGAGGCGACGGTGCCAAAGGTAACGGTGATCACGCGCAAAGCCTATGGCGGGGCCTATGACGTGATGAGTTCAAAGCATCTGCGCGGCGACATCAACTATGCTTGGCCGACAGCCGAGATCGCTGTGATGGGCGCCAAGGGAGCCACCGAGATCCTCTATCGAGGCGAGTTGGGGGATAGCGAGAGGATCGCGGCCCGGACAAAGGATTATGAAGACCGTTTTGCCAACCCCTTCGTCGCCGCAGAAAAGGGTTTCATCGATGAGGTCATCATGCCTCGAAACACGCGCAGGCGGATCGCTCGAGCCTTCACGGCGCTGAGGGGCAAAGAACTGGCAAACCCCTGGAAGAAACACGACAATATCCCGCTTTGAGCCAAAAGGAGCGCGCGTGCCGCGCGCACGATGATGCTGTCCCTAAGAAAACGCCGTTCTCGCGAACAGCGTTTTGGCGGGACAGAGGCGCGAGACCTGCCACTCGGCCAGTCCAACAAAAATGTATGCGGCGCAAGCCGCATTCCGTTTGGTTCAAGCTCTGAATAACGCATCGGTGATGGGGATTGGGAGACGGAGTGTTTGGTCTGGTGCGTGAGACCCCAAACCCCAAAGGAGATCTAAGATGCGTATGATTTTCGTTTGCCTTGCTGCATCTCTTACGCTGGCTGCCTGTGGGCAAACGCAGGGTGAAAGAGCCTTGACCGGCGCTGGAATTGGAGCTGCAAGCGGCGCGGTCGGGGCTGAGATCATCGGTGGCAGCGTTCGGGCAGGTGCGCTTTTGGGCGGCCTTGCTGGAGCGGCAATTGGCGCGGCGACCTCAGATAGCCGGGGCAAAGGCTTCTTCGATTATTGATCCCAGAGCCGGGCTTGGCATAGTAGCCCTATGAGTTCTGCAAATTTCCATATGATCCCTGGCGCGGCCAGGCCCGTCGCGCCGTTCTCTCACGCTGTCGAGCAGGATGGTTGGGTCATCCTAACTGGACAAATGCCAACTGACCCCAATGCGCCAGATGCGCCTTTGCCAGACGGGATCGACGCGCAGACCCGGCGGGTGATTGAGAATTTGCGCTTGGTTTTGCAAGGGGTGGAGCTCGATCTTGAGCATGTCCTACAGTGCCGGTGCTTCCTAACTGAGTTCGAGCGGGACTACGCGGAGTTCAACAAGACTTATCTGTCGTTCTTTCCGCCGGATCGGCTGCCTGCGCGAACCACTGTTGGTGTGACAGCGCTCGCCGCTGGCGCTTTGGTCGAGATTGATTGTATCGCCCGGAGACCTTCGCCATGACACTGCGCAAGGACCCGAACCGGCTCGCCAAATACGTGTTGACCGGAGCCATTGACGGCGTTCTGGCAGGTTGGGCTTTTTGCACGGCACTCTTGGCGCTAGATGCCTATGACCTTTGGACGCGCGCGTCCAGCCAGGCAGCGGGACCTTTGATCACGCTGATCTTCTTTCTTTTGACGGGGATCACCTTTGGCATGCTTGGGATTGCCTGGCGGGTGATGTTTCTCCTGCCCCGGGAAGAGGACGATCGCTGACCCGCTGGGTGCTGACCGAGAAGGGGGAGGCGCTGATCCTCTCCCCGAAAGGTCTTGCGCCAGTCTGGGACATTGAAGTCAGTCGCATTCTGCCGTCTCTCCGCCGCTGCTCCAGGCGCTGGGTTGCCCATCAAATCCGCCGGGATCTTTGGCGGGCGATGCAGGAAATGCGCGGGTTCGTACCTGTGATTTCGGTCGCTTGGGCCGATCACTGGCTTGAGATTCGAGCCGGCGGGAGGATTTTGTGTGGGGCAGCGCCCCCGAATGCGTTCGAGACCATTGCCTCGGTCCTCGACAATGAGGATAACCGTCGCCGCTGGCTGGCTCACACCGCCCGCCAAAAGCCTTAAGGAGGGGACATGTTCGACAAGATCCTGATCGCCAATCGGGGCGAGATTGCCTGCCGGGTCATCAAGACAGCGCGCAAGATGGGGATCAAGACGGTCGCAGTCTACTCGGACGCAGACAAAGCCGCCCTGCATGTGAAGATGGCGGATGAGGCGATCCATATCGGCCCGCCGCCCGCGAACCAGTCCTATATCGTGATCGACAAGATCATGGACGCGATCAGGCAGTCCGGCGCCCAGGCGGTGCATCCGGGCTATGGTTTCCTCTCCGAACGTGCCGAATTTGCCGAGGCGCTGGATGCTGCAGGGGTCGCGTTCATTGGCCCGCCCAAGGGCGCCATCGAGGCGATGGGCGACAAGATCACCTCGAAGAAACTGGCGGCCGAGGCAGGCGTCTCCACCGTGCCCGGTTTCATGGGGTTGATCGAGGATGCCGAAGAAGCTGTGAAGATCTCGAACGAGATTGGCTATCCGGTGATGATTAAGGCCTCGGCAGGCGGCGGCGGTAAGGGGATGCGGATCGCCTGGAACGATGAAGAGGCGCGCGAGGGTTTCCAAAGCTCGAAGAACGAGGCCGCGGCCAGTTTCGGCGATGACCGGATCTTTATCGAGAAGTTCGTCACCCAGCCGCGGCATATCGAGATCCAGGTCCTCGGCGACAAGCATGGCAACTGTATCTATCTGGGCGAGCGGGAATGCTCGATCCAGCGGCGGAACCAGAAGGTGATCGAGGAGGCGCCCTCGCCCTTTCTCGATGAGGCGACGCGCCAGGCCATGGGCGAGCAGTCGGTCGCGCTGGCAAAGGCGGTGGATTATGCCTCGGCGGGCACGGTCGAGTTCATCGTCGATGGCGAGCGGAATTTCTATTTCCTCGAGATGAACACGCGGCTTCAGGTGGAGCATCCGGTGACCGAACTGATCACTGGGCAGGATCTGGTCGAGCACATGATCCGGGTGGCCGCGGGCGAGCCGCTTTCTCTGACCCAGGATGATGTGAATCTGACCGGCTGGGCGATGGAGAGCCGTCTTTACGCCGAGGATCCCTATCGCAACTTCCTGCCCTCGATCGGGCGGCTGACGCGGTACCGCCCGCCAGCGGAGACCGAGAGCTATGCGCCCGGCGTCCAGCCGACCGAGCCGGTTGTGCGCAACGATACGGGTGTGTTCGAGGGGGGTGAGATCTCGATGTTCTACGATCCGATGATCGCCAAGCTCTGCACTTGGGGTCCTGACCGTGCGTCAGCGATTGAGGGGCAACGCAACGCGCTCGATGAATTCGAGGTCGAAGGGATTGGCCATAATCTACCCTTCCTCTCAGCGGTCTACGACCATGAGCGATTTACCTCGGGCGATATCACCACGGCTTTTATCGCCGAGGAGTATCCGGAAGGCTTCCAGGGCGCGGTTCTGGAACAAGCGGCGATCAAGCGGGTCGCGGCGGGTGCTGCCGCGATGAAACTGGTCATCGCCCGCAGGGCCGGTCGGATCAGCGGGACGATCGCGCGGACCGAACGCGCGCCTGGATCTGACTGGGTGGTCAGCATTGATGGCCAGGCGTTCAACGTCACAGCGACCCGGGCCGTGACTGGATTTGTCCGCACTGAGGATGGCACCGAACTGGGGCTCACCTCCAAGGGCCAGGACCCGCGCCAGCCGCAGCTTCTGATCCATGGCCAGGGCTCGGTCGAAATCGCGTTCGACGATGGCGAGATCATGACGCTGGAAGGAGCCTGGACCCCGGGCGACACTCTGACGACGGCGATGATTGGTGGCCAGCGGATGTCGGTCAAAGTCGATCAACGCACCGAGGGCTTCCGCATCCGCTACCGAGGCGCCGATCTGGATGTTAAAGTCCGGACACCACGGGGGGCTGAACTGGCTGCACTGATGCCGGAGAAACTGCCGCCGGACATGTCGAAGATGCTCCTCTGCCCGATGCCGGGGCTTGTGGTCTCGATCGCCGTTGAGGAGGGCCAAGAGGTCCAAGATGGTCAGGCGCTTGCCACGGTCGAAGCGATGAAAATGGAAAACGTGCTCCGCGCCGAGAAGAAGGCGGTCGTAAAAAAGATCAATGCCGCCCCAGGCGCGAGCCTAGCCGTCGATGATGTGATCATGGAATTCGAATAGGGGTTAACCGCCGCCCATATTCGGGTTGCGCCCACGTCGCATGACCTCATTCTGGCGCATGGGCATCCGGTCGATCAACTCGTTCAACTCGCTTGGATCGGTGATCCTGCTGTTTCGGAACTTCTCCCCACCATCGAGGCCGACCAGAATCACAGTGAACCCGTTTGGCCGGAAGTGTTGCCAAAGATCAGAGCTCGGATCCGTCTCGACGATGATCACATTCCGCCTGTCTTCAAGCTCAAGGGCCGCTTCGGAGAAGAGCGCCATCTGCTCGTCGATCTGCGGGTCTCCTTCGGTGCCAAAGACAAGGATCGGGCGTTTCTCCCATGCGAATGGTTCAAGCGCCGGGTTGCTGAGCGCGACGAAGGCAAAGGGGATCAAGACCGAAACGGGTAGCATAAGCCTCCAGATGTCCTCGAGCCGGACGATGTCAATACCCCCTCAGTTCGGCAGGTTGCATCCGACGGGCCGTGGTTTGCAGACGCTGATGTAGGACAAGCGCGCATTTGAGCGCGATCCCAACGACGGCGATATGGAGCCCCAGAATCGTGCCGACCAAGAGCCAGCCAGGCACCATTTTGGCCATCGCGAGCCCGCCGAGGAGAATGGCAGAGCCCCAGCCCGCCATCGATAAGCCCGCGCAGAACGCCATGATCAGCTTGTCGCCCAAGGGTGCTTCCATCAGCGTGCGCCCTTTGTTCAAGCGCAGCATCGGCATCACGAACCTTTTGATCAGATACGCCGTCAGTGCCAATTGGGTGACCACGATCAGCTTCATCCAAAGCTTGGTGGAGAATGCAGCGGCATCGAAACCCGTCGTCAAACCGATTAGGCAGAGCCCGGTTATCCACGCGACAATCAGGGCTGGTACGATGACATGATGCGCGGCTTCCACTGCGCGCAGGTATTCGTCGCTCAATGGCTTGTCGACCCGCCATACGCTGAGAAAGTCGGTCGAGACGACTGTACCAAAGCCAATGGCGATTGCGATGAGATGGACAAAGCGAACCAGATCGTCGACCACGCTAAGCACGTTCGTACTGGGCTATGAACATGCTCATACCCCCCTCCCGTATATGATCGTGCTAGAAGAGATACGTACCGTGATCAGTATCCCGTCGCGGGAACAGCATTCCTTGAGGGGGAAAGGGTTGTGACGGGTGGGGGGACAACCCGCCACGTCCCCTCCATATGCCGGAAGGGCTTACCAACGGTTTAATCGCATAAGCGAAAAAATGGTGTATGGTCGCACCAGCGTTCGAGGTGGGCACGGCCCGGAGGAAACTGAGATGAGCGAGAATGACTGGAAAGCCCTGGCGGAGAGAGAGCTTCGTGGCCGCAGCCTGGATGATCTGACCTGGGAGACGCCAGAGGGGATTGCAGTCAAACCAGTCTACACGCAAGCGGATCTCGAAGGTCTGTCGCATATGGGAGGCTGGCCAGGGATGGCCCCTTTCACTCGTGGGCCACGGGCGACCATGTATACGGGGCGCCCTTGGACGATCCGGCAGTACGCCGGGTTCTCGACAGCCGAGGAATCAAATGCTTTCTACCGGGCAGGCCTCGCCGCGGGTCAGCAGGGCTGTTCAGTCGCTTTCGATCTTGCAACCCACCGGGGCTATGACAGCGACCACCCCCGGGTTGAGGGCGATGTCGGCAAGGCTGGTGTGGCGATCGACTCGGTCGAGGATATGAAGATCCTGTTCGACGGTATTCCACTGGACAAGATCTCGGTCTCGATGACGATGAACGGTGCGGTGATCCCGGTCTTGGCGAGCTTCATCGTCGCAGGCGAGGAACAAGGCGTCGACCGGTCGCAACTCTCGGGCACCATCCAGAACGACATCCTCAAAGAGTTCATGGTGCGGAATACCTATATCTACCCGCCTGAGCCATCGATGCGGATCATTGCCGATATCATCGAGTTCACCGCCAATGAGATGCCGAAGTTCAACTCGATCTCGATCTCCGGCTACCACATGCAGGAGGCAGGCGCGAACCTAGTGCAGGAACTGGCGTTCACGCTGGCCGACGGTAAGGAATACGTGAAGACCGCGATCGAGCGTGGCATGGATGTGGACAAGTTCGCGGGTCGGCTAAGCTTCTTTTTTGCAATCGGCATGAACTTCTTCATGGAGGCGGCAAAGCTGCGCGCGGCACGCCTCCTCTGGCACCGGATCATGTCGGAGTTCAATCCGCAAAAGCCTCAGTCAAGCATGCTGCGCACGCATTGCCAGACCTCTGGGGTGAGCCTGCAAGAGCAGGACGCTTATAACAACATCGTCCGCACAGCCTACGAGGCGATGTCGGCGGTGTTGGGAGGAACCCAATCGCTGCACACGAACTCGTTTGACGAAGCGCTGGCGCTGCCAACGGATTTCTCGGCCCGGATCGCGCGGAACACGCAGTTGATCCTGCAGAACGAGACTGGAGTGACCAATGTGGTCGATCCGCTGGCGGGCTCTTACTATGTCGAGGCGCTGACGGATCAGCTTGCGACCGAAGCTTGGAAGCTGATTGAGGAGGTTGATGATCTGGGCGGTATGACCAAAGCGGTCGCCACCGGCATGCCAAAACTGAGGATCGAAGAAGCCGCCGCAAAGCGTCAAGCAGCGGTTGACCGGGGCGATGAGGTCATCGTTGGCGTGAACAAGTTCCAGCCGGAGAAGGATGCCGAGATCGATGTCCGGATGATCGACAATATGGAGGTCCGCGAGGCCCAAGTCCGCCGCCTCTCCACCATCCGAAATACCCGCGATCAGGCGGCGTGCGACGCGGCGCTCCAGGCCCTTGAAAGTGGCGCCAGGGAAGGCAATGGTAATCTCCTCGCGCTCGCTGTAGAGGCGGCTCGGGCGCGGGCGACCGTGGGCGAGATCTCCGATGCAATGGAACGCGCGTTTGGACGCCACCGGGCCGAAGTGCGCACCCTCGCAGGCGTCTATGGTGCCGCTTACGAAGGCGATGAGGGATTTCTCCAGATCCAGAGAGACGTCGAAGCCTTTGCCGAGGCCGAGGGCCGCCGCCCCCGAATGCTAGTCGTGAAGATGGGCCAGGATGGCCATGACCGGGGCGCCAAGGTGATCGCGACCGCGTTCGCCGATATCGGTTTCGACGTCGATGTGGGCCCGCTGTTCCAGACGCCCGAGGAAGCTGCCCAGGACGCCGTCGACAACGATGTCCATGTGGTCGGGATCTCCTCGCAGGCGGCCGGTCACATGACCCTGGCGCCAAAGCTGATCGAAGCGCTGCGCGCCCAAGGAGCAGAAGACATCATCGTCATCTGCGGCGGCGTGATCCCGCCAGCGGATTACGACTTCCTCTACTCCCAAGGTGTCAAAGCAATCTTCGGCCCAGGCACAAACATCCCGGAAGCTGCCGCTAACATTCTGGGCCTGATCCAAGAGGCACGCGCTCCGCGGGCGGCAGAGTAGTGCGTGGGCGGCGATACTCTGGACTGGGACGCGCTTCGCCAGAACGGCGCGACGCTCTTCATCATTCAGGGGTTCATCGCCTCAGGTAAGTCGACACTCGCGAGATCGGTTTCTGCCGGAACCGGCGCGCTGCATTTCGATGCCGACGCATACTGTTTGGCAAACTTCTCGGCCGAAGAATTAGCCGATTGGGATCGCTGTTTCGCTGACGCCGTTGCACATCTTTGGCGTGAGACCGGCGACGTTCTTTTGAGTGGTCAAAGCGTCGTCTTGGACTTTGGTTTCTGGACCAAGCAGTCGCGCGACTATGCGCGTGAGCAGGCGAGACGGCTCGACGTCCCTTTCATCCATATCTACGTCACGGCATCGGATGATGTTTTGCTGGAGAGGATGAAACTCCGCTCTGGAGCGCTGGCAGCGCGCAATCTGGGCCAGTTTGCATCGCTTAAAGCCAGCTTTGAGCCACCCACGCCCGACGAGACCGCCCTCGTTGTGTCGACCTACGCGGGACGATTCTGACGGTGCCAGCCGCGGTTCTTCGAAGATCCGGGGTCGAGAGTTTTATCGATGCATTCTCGGACGCTTGCCCTCCCAAAGCGGCAGAATAGTGCTAGACTGCTGCTGATTGTTCAGATCAGGGTTCTAACAGGGCCGCTCCAAAACACGTTCGGGGGGAAGTTCCGATGTCTCAATCCAGCGAAGATCAGCTGAAGGCGGCCGCGCTTGGCTATCATGAGAGCCCAACTGCCGGGAAACTCGCCATTCGGGTGACCAAGCCAATGGCAACCCAGCGGGATCTCTCGCTCGCCTACTCGCCCGGCGTGGCCGAGCCCTGCATGAGGATCCATGAGGATCCAAAGGCGGCTTACAAATACACCGGCAAGGGCAAGCGGGTTGCCGTGATCTCGAACGGCACCGCGGTCCTCGGCCTCGGCAATATCGGCGCGCAGGCATCGAAGCCGGTGATGGAGGGGAAAGTCGCGCTCTTCAAGAAGTTCGCTGATCTCGACGGGTTTGATATCGAGGTTGATGAGACAGATCCGCAGAAGCTCGCCGATATCGTCTGTGCGCTCGAGCCAACATTTGGTGCCGTGAATCTCGAGGATATCGGCGCTCCCGCCTGTTTCGAGGTGGAGCGGATCTGCAAGGAGCGCATGGGCATCCCGGTTTTCCATGACGACCAGCATGGGACGGCGATCGTGGTTGCTGCCGCCGCAATCAACGCGATGAAGATCGCGGGTAAAGACTTTGCCTCGATCAAGCTTGTCTCGACCGGCGGCGGGGCAGCGGGGATCGCCTGCCTGACGCTCTTGATGGATCTGGGGGTGAAGCGTGAAAACATCTGGATGCTTGACCGCGATGGTCTTTGCCACCAGGGGCGGGACGATTTGGACGAGACGAAGATGCGTTTTGCGCAACCCGACCAGGGACGCAAAGTGACGCTCGACGAAGTGATCGGCGAGGCGGATATGTTCCTCGGTGTCTCCGGACCTGGCGTTTTGACTGGCGAGATGGTCAAGCAGATGGCCAAGGACCCAGTCATCATGGCGCTGGCGAACCCGACGCCCGAGATCTTTCCCGATGTGGCGCAGGAGGCACGGCCCGATGCGATCTTGGCCACAGGCCGGTCGGATTACCCGAACCAGGTCAACAATGTGCTCTGCTTTCCTTTCATCTTCCGGGGTGCTTTGGATTGCGGCGCGCGGCAGATCAACGAGGCTATGAAAGTCGCTTGTGCTCATGCGCTGGCGGAGCTGGCGCAGCAGACCTCCTCGGCCGAAGCCGCTGCGGTCTATCGCGGCGAGCGAATGGTGTTTGGCCGGGATTATCTAATCCCAAAGCCGTTTGATCCTCGTCTGTTATCGACCGTGGCGCCCGCAGTCGCGAAGGCTGCGATGGAGTCGGGAGTGGCCGACTTGCCGATCGCGGATATGGACGCCTACAAGCAGTCGCTCGATCAGTCGGTCTTCAAAACAGCGATGATCATGCGCCCCGTTTTCGAGGCCGCCCGCGCGAGCAAGCGCAAGATCGTCTTTGCGGAGGGCGAG
>JBCDAS010000133.1:0-10728 GCA_039185235.1 Pseudomonadota bacterium | reverse complement strand
GCGCCTTGGATGGGCTTTGCGGTCTTCCAAGGCTTTCCGGCCGACAAAATCGTCATTCTGGGTCTTGAGCGGCACAGTGAACCCGATCCCCGCTTCGAACGGATCGGTCTGGTCGCAGAACTCATAGCCCGCGAAAACCAGTCCCGCCTCGATCCTGACCCAGTCGAGCGCCGTCAGACCAAAGGGTTTCAGACCATGAGGCTGCCCCGCCTGCCAAACAGCATCAAAGACCGTTTCGGCGTCTTTCGGGTGACAGAAGATCTCATAGCCCAACTCGCCCGTATAGCCCGTTCGGCTGAGCACCAAGGGAGCCCCATCAAATGTGTCAATCCGGCCCACGGCGAAACGGAACCAGGGCAGTTCCTCGACCGTGGGTTGGGTCGGGCCCGTCCAAACCACATTCTTTAGGATCTCACGGCTGTTGGGTCCCTGTACCGCGATATTGCACAGCTGGTCGGTCGAGTTGCGCACCCAGGCCTGCATCCCCCGCGCCTCGGCCATCTCGCGCATGTGAATACCTGAGAGATCATTGCCCCCAACCCAGCGAAAATTCGTCTCGCCCAGCCGGAACACCGTCCCGTCATCAATCATCCCTCCATGCTCGTAACAAACCGCAGTGTAGACCACCTGCCCAACCGCCAGTTTCTTCATATTCCGCGTCACGCAGAGCTGCATGAGATCCTCGGCATCCGGTCCCGTGATCTCGTATTTGCGCAAGGGCGAGAGATCCATGACGACAGCGGCCTCGCGACAGGCCCAATACTCGCCAAGCGTGCCCACACTCGGAAACTGGTTGGGCAACCAGTAGCCATTGTATTCGGCAAAATCCCGGGTATGGCGTGCGAAACAGTCGTGAAAGCCCGTTTTCTTGGTTGCCTGGACAGGAGAATTGGCAGTCATGCGGAACCCCACGGATCGCTGGAAGTCTTCTTGAGCGCCATAGCTGCGCACTTGGATATCGGTCGGGTTCCAGCCATTCGCCGGATCGATATCGCAGGGGCAGGCGGAGGAGACACAGACCAGATCGGTCAGCGCACGGAGCAACACGTAATCGCCCGGCCTGCTCCACGGGTCGTCCATGCCGATCGCATGGGTCTGATCAAGCATCGTGTTGAAGAAGAAATTGATCGCCGGCCAACCGCCCCGGGGACGGATATCAAACCGCGCCAGATCCCGGTTCATATTGTCCGAGCAATTCACATGGCCGGGATAGCCGAGATCGTCATAGTACCGCGCCGTGCAGGCCAGCCCGAACGTATCGTGCCGCCCGCAGGTGTCTTGCACGATCTCGACCAGCGGCTCTTGATCCACGGTCCAATATTTCGAGAAAATTCCTGGGCTGGGATACAGGCTGCCCATCAGGGTCCGGGTGGTCGTCGGGTCGATCTCCCGCTCTTCGCCCTTGTCCAAGGCGCGCAGTGAAAATGCCTGGAAGTCCGAGCATTCCCGTCCCTGCACATCGAGGATCTGGATAAACTCGCCCGCCTTGACCTCATAGGCCTTGGCATCGCCGGGTTGGATATTGAGGTCTTGCAGCGGGTCCGCCAGCGGATCGGTGGGAGCATGGCCGCCTTTCTCAGGGCCCGGATTGGCCCGGCGGATATAAAGCGCCAGTTCTGTCGGCGCATCCTGTGCCTCAGGCAACATCGCATCGCCGACAGCGCATACGATCAAAAGCCCATCCGAGGAGGCGGTGTAGGAGACGCTCTCCCCCGCCTGAGATCCCGCATCAAAGGCCCGGATCGCCTGGGCCCGACCGATATCGAACCCGGCTTTATCGAGCGCGCGCAGCACCTGCTGGGCCGAGGCATCCCCACGCGCCAGCGCCTTTTGCAATCCCCCCGGCGCGCCGGTCGAGACCCCGCCCAACATGCCAGGATCCGATCGGCCATCAGGGGTGAAAAAGACAATCTCAACCGGCTGCAACCCCTCGCGATCCACCACGGTGATCTCATCGCCCGATCTGATCTCGATCCCTCGACTGCCACCTCCAGGGATCAGATGGCGCTCCACCCCATGGGGCAAAAGCGGCAGGCCCGGCGTGAGCACACCGCCCAATGCAGTCGGCTTCTCGAATTTTGCCAGATCGCCCATCAGTCCAGCCCCAGCGCTTGGCGCCGATCCCTGGCCCAACGCAGGATGATGTTGTCAAAAACCAGCGCCATCAGCACAACGCACATGCCAAGCACGAAGTTCTTGCCCAGATCTGTCCCCGCCAGCGTGCGCTGCAGCTCTTGCCCCAGATCCTGGGTGCCGATGAAGGCCGCGATGATCACCATGAAGAACGCAAACATGATCGCCTGATTAAATCCAACCGCAAGCGTCGGCAGCGCGATCGGCAGCTGCACATTCCAGAGCTTTTGCATCCGGGTCGCTCCGGCCATATCAGCAGCCTCGGTCAGTTCCGGTGGCACACCGCGCAATCCCTCGATTGTGTAACGGATCATCGGGACCAGCGTATAGATCAGGATCGAGAAGACCACCGCAACATCGTTGATGCCAAAGAGCATGATCGCGGGGATCAGGTAGACAAAGCTCGGGAAGGTTTGCGCCGTATCCACGATCACCAGCATCACCTGATCGCGCGGCCAACGCCGGACCATCCACCACAGAGCGGCCCAAATCACCGCAAACAGGTAGAGCGAGGCGGACCCGAAGGAGAGGAAATCCGGCGGCGCCTCACCCGGCAGTTCAGCGAAGTAATAGGAGAGCCCGGCGAGCATGAGCGCGGTCAGGATGACCGGCAGCCGTTTGAAACCAAGCCCGATCAGCCCCAAGGCCGCCTCCACCGGCCCGGTCTTCAGCGAGATCCGTGCCGCAGCCCCCCGTGCCGCCCAAATCCCCAAGGGCATCCCGATCAAAAGCGCCAGCAAGACCGAGGCAAGCGCTGCGTAAAGCGTGATGATCGACCGGTCCCACCATCCCGTCACTGCGATCAGCACATAGAACCCGCCTGCGATCAGCGCGAGCCTGCGCCCACCGACCAGATAGCCAAGCGCCGCCCAGGCCAGGACGACGGTCGGGATCGGCAGCCAAAGGAGCGCATTGCGAAACGGGATCAGCACGTCTTGGATCAAGAAGATCCGCATCGACCCGGTCACCGCCTGCACCGAGTCGATGTCCAGGAAATGTTTGATCGCGCCGTCGACCTCCTTGCCTTTCGAGAGATGCTGCGTCCGATGGAACCCGTCCAGACTGCTCCAGAACCACTGCAAGAGGTTGCCCGGGTTCTTTCCACCCAAGGTGTAGTTCGCCGATTGCCCGGCCAGATGAGAAATCCCCCAAAGTGCCGCGAAAAGAGCAAGGCCCGAGAGCAGGAAGATATGGCGCCGCCACCAAGGCGTGCCTTTCTCGAAATGCACCGGTTGTTTCAAGACCCAAGCCTTTGACAACCGGTCCAGCATTACCGCGACAAGGACGATGGTGATCCCGATCTCGAGGCTGCGGCCCAGCTTGAAGCTGTTCATCATCTGCAAAAGCTTCGCGCCCAGGCCCGGCATCCCGATAAAGGCTGTGAGCACCACCATGGCAAGACAAAGCATGATGATCTGGTTGAGCCCGATCAGGATCTCGGTCCTTGCAGCCGGGATATAGACATGGCGCAGCATCTGCCAGCGGGTGCAACCGGCCATTTTGCCGGCCTCAACAACCTCTGGGGCCACTTTTCGCAACCCGACCGTGGTCATCAGAACCATGGGCGGGATCGCATAGACTATGGTCGCAATTGCACCCGCCGTGGGCCCGACCTTGAAGAAGATCACCGCGGGCAAAAGATACGTGAAGAAGGGCAGCGTTTGCAGAACCGCCAGGATCGGTTTGATCGCAGTGTCGAACCCGCGGTACTTCCAGGCGAGCAGACCAAGCCCCAGGCCCAGGAAGAACGCGATCGGTGCCGCGACGGAGATCACCGAGAGGGTTTGCATCGCGATCTTCCACTGACCGATCATCGCGACCCAGACAAAGGTGCCCCCGGCCATCACAGCCAGCTTCCAACCACCCAGCCAATAGCCGATCACAGCCGCAACTGCCGCAATCGCGGGCCATGGGATCGGGCCGATATTGGGCCAGCGCCGCTTGCCTTCAAGCAGGTTCGCCGTCGTATCCAGCGCGTATTCCAGCAAGCCAGAAAGACCGCGCGTCAGGTGGATCAGCCCCAGATCGTCTTTGATGAAATTGAAGATCGTATCGAGCCAGACAGCAAAGGGCAGCAGCCCGTCCTCCGGGCGGGTCACCATCCATTCGGGCAAAACCGGCCGGGCAAAAGCAAAGGCGAGCGCCAGCAGAAACAGCCCCAGCGCAATCTGCGGATTTGTCAGCCGAGGAGCCGCGCCTGGGGCCGTATCAGTGGTGACCGCCATCAGGTCTCGCCCAATAGGATATCAAGCGCCTCTTGCCGGTTCATCGCGCCGATGATCGCGCCGGTCTTGTCGGCGACCGGCAAAACCTCGCGCGGGTCGTTAACCAGTTGACGGGCGAGTTGCAGGACCGACGCATCGCCCGAGATGGGCGCACCCTCTGGCACCTCACCATTGACCGGCTTGGCCAGGACCGAGGCGTGGACCACCCGGGCTTTCTCGATCTCCTCGGTAAACTTCGCGACATAGGGCGTCTGCGGGTCGAGCACGATCTTATCAGGCGTATCGCATTGCTCGACCGCGCCGTCTTTCATGATTGCGATCCGATCCGCCAGCCGAAGCGCTTCATCGAAATCATGGGTGATGAAGACAATGGTCTTGCCCAACATATCCTGCAGCCGCAGGAACTCGTCCTGCATCTCGCGCCGGATCAAGGGATCAAGCGCCGAGAACGGCTCGTCCAGGAACCAGATATCCGGCTCGATCGCCAGGCTGCGGGCAATCCCGACACGTTGCTGCTGGCCGCCCGAGAGCTCACGCGGGAAATACTCCTCCCGCCCCTCAAGCCCGACGAGCTTGATCACCTCCAAAGCCCGCTCGCGGCGCGCATGCCTGTCCTGCCCGCGCATCTGCAACGGAAAGGCCACATTCTCCAGCACAGTGCGATGCGGCAGCAGGGCAAAATTCTGAAACACCATGCCCATCTTCGACCGGCGTAGATCGATCAGTTCTTTCTCGTTCATCGCCAAAAGGTCTTGGCCCTCGACCGAGATCGCGCCCGACGTGCTCTCCACCAGTCGCGAGAGACACCGCACAAGGGTCGACTTCCCCGATCCGGACAACCCCATGATCACCAGCATCTCACCCCGGTGGATCGACAGGGAGACATCGCGCACGGCGGCCACATGCCCGGTCGCACGCAGTTGCTCGATCGATTGGCCAATCATAGCCTCTGGACTGGGTCCATAGACCTTCCAGAGGTCTCGGCACGCAATCACCTGTTCGCTGCTATTTGGCATCGAGGTCATAGGTTTTGATCCAGCTCGCAATCACTGAGCGCCATCGAAACTTCTCATCCGCGATCTTGTGAGCCGTGGCGGAGATCCGCTCGGCTTCTTCGGGGTCATTCGCCAGCCGGGTCATGGCCTTGGCAAGCTCAGAGACGACATGCGCTTCGTTCTCAGGCTCGATGAAGATCGCGGCATCATCGCCCGCAATCCCGATCGGCCCGCCCCATCTGAGGGTGATGACCGGCAAACCCACCATCATCGCCTCTTGCATGACGATCCCATGGGCCTCGGCCAGCGTCGGAAAGAGATAGCCACGGTAGTCGCGCATGCTCTCCAGCAGATCCGCATGCTTGGGCAGCCAGCCCTTAAACGTCACACGGTCCTCGACCCCCAACTCGCGGGCGAGTGCGCGCCAGGCATTTCCGCATTCCCCATCGCCGTAGAGATCCAACTCGATCGGCGCTCCCGCCTCGGCAACAGCGCGGATCGCAAGATCCATGCCCTTGTGATCGACAAATCGGCCCGAGCACATAAAGCGATTGTTCACTCCCGAATGCGCGGTCCGGGACATGCCATCAAACTCGTTGGAGACACCCGAGCAGATCACGTCCACAAGCCGCTCCTCAGATGCGCCCGCAGCGATGACCGAGGCTCGGGTCCGCTCGTAACCTGCGATCAGAATCCGCTCATAGCGCCGCTTCTCGCCCGAGAAGACTTTGATCATCCACTGGGTCAAAAAATGCACGCTTTGGCGCAGGCGGGCTTTTCGGCTCTCCCGCTTTGCGAAACCCGGAGGATAGGCGATGTTGCCGGTTAGCGGCCCCAGGAACAGGCGGTACCCTTTTGGCGGAAGACGCCGCAAAACCGGCGAAACCGGGCAGACGTAGTGAATGATGTTTCCTTGATCGGGCTCCAGATATTCCGGGATCATCTTGCGTGTTTGATACTGGAAATAGAGATCAACAAACGGGCGTAGAACCACCGAGCGCCACATAAAAGCGGTCAGCCAGTCTTCTTCCGCGAAGTAGATCGTTTTGTCCTTCATCAGATCCGTCAAATGATCCCGGCAGCGCTCGTGTGTCAAAAGCGAGACATCGGGAAACCGGTCGCTCATCTCGCAAAAGAATTGGTAGGCCAGCATCGCCTCTCCCCCCCGTGATTGGCTCGCATTTGGCGACACGATCGTGATCTTCGGTGGCGTCATTGTCTTCTCCGAGTGGGGGTCAGAAGGATTTGGCCCATGTTACCCCTCTCGGCAAATGCCAAGAAGGGTAACTTCTGGAAAATCCAACCTTGTCCAATCTCAGAGGAGCCAGGGTTTCCAGACGTCTTCGTTGTCCTCGAGCCATGCGGCGGCGGCTTCTTCCGGCTCGAGTTCATCCACGTCGACCAGGCGTGCCATTTCGGCGATCTGGGCATTGGTGAACGAGATCTTGGTCAGGACTTTATAGGCATCTGGCCATTTCGCTTCCATGCCGTCCCAAGCGGCCTTCTTCAGATAGCCATCTGCCGGGTTGCCGCAATCATACAAGGCGTCCTTGTTCGGCCCCTTGGTCGGGTCCTTGTCGCAGCCATCCTCCCAGACTGGGAACTCAACGAATTCGCCGGGCCAAACGGCTTCGGCAAAGTTGGGCGTCCAGTTGAAGACCACGATCGGGCGCTTGTCTTTCTCAGCGGCGCCGATTTCGGCCCAGAGCGCTGCGGCAGAGCCCGCATTGATCACGACGAAATCCATGCCGAGCGCTTCGACCCGCTCCTTGCCATGTTTCAGCCAGTCAACCGGGCCGTCGAGATAGCGGCCTTTGCTGCCGGTCTCGGCGGTCGAGAACAGCTCGGCACAATCGTTCAGCGCTTTCCAATCCGGCAAGCCGGGGCAAGCATCTTTGGTCCACATCGGGTACCACCAATCCTCGCGGGTGACGGCATCATGATCGCCCACATCGACGATCCCGCCTTTCTCGAGCGCGGTTCGGAACGACGCTCCGAACGCCCCTTCCCAAACCTCCAGTTCCAGCGTCACATCGCCGAGCCGGACCGACTCATAGACGGCCTGGCTGTCGGTCGTCACGAACTCGACATTGTTGCCCATCGATTCGAAGATCTGGCCAACCGCGTGGCTCATCACAATTTGGCTCGACCAGTTGTGGATCGGAATAACGATCGGGTCCGAACTGTCGGCCGCCAGTGCCGGTGCGGCCAGAGCGCCCGCGGCGACACCGGCAATCAGGTACTTCTTCATTTGGATTTCTCCCAGTTGTGAACCCCTGTTGAGGTCTGTTGATGGCTCTGCACAGCATTCTGAGGCCGCGTCCAGCCGGTGGTTGTGGGACCTCCTCCCCGAAGATCCCAAACGCTCATTTAAGCCTCGGTTTGCAGATAGCTCTCGAGACTATCGTCCAGCGCATCCTTCCAAGCGGTGTGATGCGCTGGTGCCTTGGTTCCGGTCATCGGCGAGGTGTAGCCATTGTTGCGGAACGTCATGATCCCCTGCTTCTTGTGCTTCTTCCACTCAAAGAAAGCTTGTTGGGCAGCCTCGATATCGAAGTCCGGATAATCCGTGTCATCGTTCAGCTCTTTGGTGTAGGCGCCCTGATAGCGGATACAGGCATAATCGTCCTCGAGCGCATCTTCCGCCTCTTCACGCGCCTTCACATCGGCCAGCATGGTGTCTTTGTCCGACGGCATCTCGATGCGCCCCATGATCACGTCGCGCACATACCAGGCCTGGGCGTCGAACATGTTGAAGGTGAACCACTGGTCCTGCATGCCCAGATAAAAGAGCGCCGGATTGTGCACGAAAGCGACCCCTTTGTAGAGATCGGCCGCCGCCAGCCGGTTTGCCGTCACCAGCCGCAGCTCATCGGGCATGAACGGGAAGTGGTGCTGATAGCCCGTGCAAAGGATAATCGCCTCGACATCCTTGGTCGTGCCATCCTTGAAGGTCGCGGTGTTCTTCTCGACCTTCACCAGCGCGGGCACTTCCTGCCAGTTCTCCGGCCAGTCATAGCCCATCGGCGCCGTGCGATGCGCGACCGTGATCGACTTTGCCCCGTATTTCCAGCATTGCGAGCCGATATCCTCGGCCGAGTAAGACGTGCCGAGGATCAGGATATCCTTGCCCTTGAACTCCATCGCGTCGCGGAAGTCATGGGCATGCAGAACGCGGCCGTTGAATGTGTCGAAGCCCGGATAATAGGGCACGTTCGGGGTCGAGAAATGCCCCGTTGCAACGATCACATTGTCGAACTCTTCTGAATAGGTGTGCTTCTCCGGCAGGTTCTCGACGGTGACGGTGAACTTACCGGTGCCCTCATCAAACTCAACATTCCGGCAGACGGTCGAGAAGCGGATCATTCTGCGCACGCCCGCCTTCTTCACCCGACCCTCGATATAGTCGAACAGGACCGCGCGCGGCGGATAGCTGGCGATCGGTTTGCCGAAATGCTCTTCAAAGGTGTAATCGGCGAATTCCAGCCCCTCTTTCGGCCCGTTCGTCCAGAGATACCGGTACATCGAGCCATGGACCGGCTCACCATATTCATCGACCCCGGTGCGCCATGTGTACTTCCAGAGCCCGCCCCAATCGTCCTGCTTCTCGAAGCAGACAACCTCGGGCACGTCCGCGCCTTTTTCGGCGGCAGACTGGAACGCACGCAGCTGGGCGAGGCCCGATGGCCCGGCACCGATGACTGCTACTCTCTTGGTCATGATCTTCTCCTGTCGACTGTGTTTATACGCCTTCCACGATCGTCAGCGCGCCCGAGGATGCGGTCAGACGAAGCGGAATGATTTGCTGATAGTCATCACTGTTGTACCAGGCCTTTGCCTGTTGGACGGAGGGGAAGCGGATGATCACGCTGCGCGGCCCGGGCGGCGTGCCCTCGATCACCTCCTGCGGCCCGCCACGGACCAGAAACTCGCCACCATGGGCTTCGATTGTCGCCAAAACGCCCACGCGATAGCGGTCATATTGCTCAGGGTCGGTTATCTGCATCTGTCCGATCACATACCCATACGCCATGCCCTACCCCCTCGGCTCCCGTGTCACGGCAGAAGCCGGGCCAAGCGGGCCGCCTTGGAAAGCGGCGATCGCGCTTTGTGTCAGGCTGCGTGCAAAACTGTGCCAACAAGTTGCACAGCGCAACGGAATTTCCACAGTCCGGCTGCGGATCTCAGCGGTCAGTTCGCAGTTTTGCGCGGGCGTGCATCCTTTGGCGCTCATGCCGATCACCATGCCCAGAAAACGCATCATTCCGCCGCCTTTGCAGGGGCCTTTGGCGCGGCATAGGCCCGGTCATGGCCAAGGCTTGGGATGCGCCCCCGCGCCTCGGCAACTTGATCGAGATCGATACTCGCCGTCACAACGCCCGGCCCTTCGCCGCCATCGGCCAAAACCTCTCCCCAAGGATCGATGATCAGCGAATGCCCATAGGACTCGCCCCCTCCCGGCACCGGCCCATAGGCGCAAGGGGCCAGCACAAAGCACCCATTCTCGATCGCCCGCGCGCGATTCAGGACATGCCAATGCGCCTCTCCGGTCTTTTTGGTGAATGCCGCAGGCACGGCCAGGATCTCGGCCCCGGCTTGAGCAAGATCCCGGTAAAGCGCCGGGAAGCGCAGATCATAGCAAATCGTGTGCCCGATCAACGCGTGATCCGTCGGCACCAGCCGGGCCTCGGCGCCGGGCGAGACACAGGCGCTCTCGCGATAGACCTCCGCATCCGAGAGCTGGATATCGAACATGTGGATCTTGTCGTAGCGTGACACATGACGACCAGTTGGATCCATCACAACGCCTCGGTTCATGATCGTGCCATCCGGCCCCGGCACCGCGACCGAGCCCGCCATCACCCAGATGCCGTGATCCTTGGCAAATCCGGACAGGGCTTGGAGCACCGGATGCGCCTCCTCTGCCGCTGCGGGGGGTTTGATCGCAGAACCCTCGCTCACCAACCCGCCACAATACTCCGGCAATGCGATAAGTTGCGCGCCTTGGTCGACCGCTTGCCGGGCGAGGCCAAGCGCCTCATCAATCGCCGTCTCGAAATCCGGCATCGGCCGGGTCTGCAAGCAAGAGAGCGTGAAGGGGCGGGCCATGGGTTCAGCTCCTCAAAAGTTTCGCCCAGAAGGGCAGGCCAACCGCTCGAATGCTGTTCTGCCGCTGGTGACGCGAGATCCGGAGAGGCGCGGTCTTCGCGCCTAAAAGGCTATGACCGGATCTCCTCACGGGAGGCATTCCATGTATGTTTCTTTGTCCCAATCGGTGACGGTTGACATGAATCTTGCGTATTCGTCGGATTTGTACTCGTCATAGAGGCGCATCATTTCGCCTGGCAGGCCGCGTTGGATGACCGGATTGGCGC
>JBCDAS010000132.1:0-10775 GCA_039185235.1 Pseudomonadota bacterium | reverse complement strand
GATCCGCCCGCCGGATTGGCGGCTCGACTGGCAACGTCTGATGAACCGGGCCGAGCTGCGCCAAGTTATGTCGCTGAACCGCGACCTCTTCATCCGCTCGCTCCTCTTGGTCTTCTGTTTCACCTGGATCACTCGGTTGGGAAGTTTGCAAGGCGACACGATCTTGGCGGCAAACGGGATCCTAATCCAGTTTCTACAGATTGCGGCTTATTCGCTTGATGGTTTCGCGATTGCAGCCGAAACGCTGGTCGGACAATCCCTCGGCGCCCATTCGCGGAACGGGTTGCGCCGCGCGGTCACCGTCTCGACCCTGGCGGCGCTTCTCCTGGCACTCGTGATGTCGTTGGCTGCCAGTTTGGCCGCGCAACCCCTGATCAACTTCTTCACCAACGTGCCCGAAGTCCGAGAGGTCGCCATGACTTATGTTCTTTGGGCGACATTCATGCCACTCTTCGGCGTTCTGGCCTTTCAAATGGATGGGATCTTTGTCGGCGCAGCCGATGGGCCTGCGATGCGAAATGCCATGATCGCCTCGGCGACCATCTTCCTGCCTCTCAGCTGGGTGATGACCATCATTTGGGGCAATCACGGGCTTTGGGCCGCGACGGCCTTGTTATTGCTGTTGCGCGCCGGCTTCTTGGCAGCGCTCTACCCCGCCCTTGAGAAGCGCGCCCTCAAGTCTTCTTCGGCAGGGGTTACCAATTGAACCTCGTCCAGACGACCGTCCTGATGGGCCCAGTCTTCCTTAACCAGCGCCTGACCCTCCTGGCGAACCTGAGCAATCGCTTCGACGGTCACTTCCGCGACCGCCCAGCCTGGTTGGTCCATCGGCCCTTCGTCCAGAACACCCGTTTCTGAGAAGCCAAGATCGGGCGGCCCATAGATCGCCGCCGCCCCGCGTCCGGACCCAAGCCATGGCGCCCAGGAAACTGAGCCCACCAGAGGTGCATGGGCGACAACACATTGCCCTTCCAAAGCCCGCGCCATCGCACCGATCCGCTGACGCCAATAACCGGCCAGCGTGTCAGAGAAGGATGGCACCAATAGGATCATCGCGCCTTCTTCAACCATCCGCCGCGCGATCATCGGGAAATCGGCGTCATAACCTGGAAGAATACCGATCATGCCGATATCCGTTTCCAACAATTGCGGGGCCTCTCCTGGCTGGGTTTCAAACTCCTCGCGTTCTTTCTGGGTGAGGATGAGTTTATCCTGCGCTCCAATCACCCCGGTCGGGCCAATCAGCCGGATCTGGTTTGTGGGGCGATCTGTATCCGTTGGATAAACCGGGCCACCGGGAGCTGCGATCAGAACATCGTTACGCCCCGCCAAACGCTTGAAGAGCGCATCCATGGTGGGCACCAACTCACTGATCGAGCGCATCGCCTGTTCGCGATCACGCGCGACTTGCTTGCCACCAAGCGAGGCCATCTCCACCGCGGCATACTCGGGAAAAACGAGAAGCTTTGCCTCTGCCTCAGCCGCGCCTTCAACCCATTCGGTGATCTTCTTCTCGTAAGTGATCCAACTGTCGTGCCAGTCCAACGCATACGCCGCTGCGGCGATAATCATGATCCGCCTCCTTTCCCGTACCGGTTGAATATGACACGGCTGCGCCACCCATAGCAAGATTGCGCTAAAAGATGGATACAGAGTTAGGAGCCTCCGGGGTTTCGTTATGGGCGTGTCGCGGCCGACCGGTTGCCGTCACTGCCACTGTTGCCTCGATCAGGGTCTGGATACCCTCGATCTCGGCCGTGCGACGGTCGACGGAATGCGTGATCTCTATCTCCGCAGCCCCAGCTTCCGCCGCAGCAATGGCCAGAGCTTCCCGCAGATCTTGGATCAACGCTTCGGTCGCCTCGGTCTCCGATAGGAAGTCTCGCGGCGCGGCGGGCAGATGCGCGCGGAAAACCCCATCCTGAGGCACGCTGATTACAGCGGTTCGGCTGAGGCGGACCCCACCGACAACCGCGCCTACAGCATTGGCTACGCCCGCATGCTCTGGGATCAAACCCTGAGCCGCCAGAAGCTTGGCAACGTCCGGATAGTAGGTCGCCGCCGAAGCTCCTAACCCGATCAGCGGATCGCGCAGCGCGATACGTGGCACCACCAAACCTTGATGCCCATCCAGCGCCGCCTGTGCCAGCAACCCAGATGAGAGCGTTTTGCCCGCAAACCCATCTTCCTCAAGGGCTGCATCCAGCACTTTCTCAGCCGAGAGCCGGGTCAAATCGCGGAGAATACGCTCCGCAAGCGCCTCTGCACTTTCCGCAACAGCTTTGCCATCATTGCCCCGCCGTGCGGCAAAGACCTGACCACCGATCATTGCGGCTTCACCATCCCAGCCCGCATGGCGGCCAAGGATATGGGCTGCATCCGAGGGCGTGAGCCCAGCACGACCAATCAATCCGCGATTGACCAACCGTTTCGCCGCCATCCGCTCCATCCGGCTACGAAACAGTCGGTCGGCGGATTGCGGCCCTTCCTCGAGCCGCGCCAGAAGCGCAGCGTCTGCGGGCTCAAGATCGCCCGTGTCAGGACGCAGGGCGACATAGAACTGCCCGTCCAACTCCCCGCTGCGCGCTGCATCGCGCTGACGCCTCAGGGTCGAGAAAACCAAGTCCGGCGCCGTTGTCGCCAAAAGCGAGATTGGAATGACGCGCCGAGGCCCAAGCGTCAGCCGCGCCTGAAGCCCAGTTGCCGCGATACCAACTTCGCTATCCCCGCCGAGCCCATGGGTGCGCATCGCAACCGCCTCGACCATGGTCCGCATACCGCCAACCTCAGCCCCTGCGGGATCGATCCGGGGGCGCCCCTCGGCAAGAACCGCTACATCCGTCGTCGTACCCCCGATATCCGAGACAACCGCATTCTGAGCCCCGGTCAGCCAGCCCGCGCCAACCAAGCTCGCAGCCGGCCCCGATAAGATCGTCTCGATCGGGCGTTGTCGAGCAAAGCGGGCCGATACCAACGAGCCATCGCCGCGCACAACCATTAAAGGTGCCGCGATCCCGCGCATCTCGAGCAAGCCTTCAACCCCCGCGATCAAGCGATCGATCATCCCGATCAAACGCGCGTTCAAGAGCGCGGTAAGCGCCCGTTTCGGCCCGCCAACCTGCGCCGAAAGCTCGTGACTGCAGGTCACCGGCAGATCCGTTTTAGCTCGGATCAAATCCCGCGCAGCCAGCTCATGGGCCGGGTTGCGAACGGCGAAATGGCCGCAAATGGCAAAGCCGCCGACCCGCAGGTCGCTGAGTTGTTCTTGCAAAGCATCGAGGTCGAAAGGCGCCTTCTCACCGCCCATACCGTCATGCCCGCCAGCAAGCTGGATCAACGGATCGCTGCCAAGCGCCTCGCCCAGGCCTTGGCGCTCGATATCCGCTGTCTCGAACCCGATCATGATCAGCGCCACACGCCCGCCCTGTCCCTCAACCAGCGCGTTCGTGGCCAGTGTGGTCGAGAGCGCCACCATCGCGATCTGCTCCGGCGCGACGGTGCCCATGACCTCGGAGATCGCAGCCCCAACGCCGCGTGCGAGATCGTCCCGGGTGGTCAGAGACTTGGCCGCGGCCAGAACGCTTGACGGGCCCTCATTCATCCGCGCCTCGTCAACGAGGACCGCATCGGTATAGGTGCCGCCCGTATCGACGCCGAGGAGAAGTGGGTGATCTGTCATGGTGCCCCTGCGATCTCTGTCGATCGGGGCAAATAGAACGCTGGAAGCTGCTTGGAAAGAGAAATCAAACTCGCAACCGTCCTCGGCTCATATGACGCTTATGGCCGTAACCTTTGACGCGTTCCACTTCAAAGCCCGCAGCCTCCAGGCCCCGCCTGACATGGCCAGCCGCCGTGTAGGTCGCAAAGGTTCCTCCCGGTTTGGTATGCGTCGCGACCTGAGCCATAAGTTCGGCCCCCCAAAGCTCGGGATTCTTCGCGGGCGCAAAGCCATCCAAGAACCAAGCCTCCGCATGCCCTTCCCAGCGTGGAAGCGTTTGGCGTGCATCGCCCAGGATCACCTCCAACCGGCAATCCTCTAACTCTATCACACCATCGATGGGCCAGGCGGACAGAACGGCGTCTTTGTCCAAGCCAGCCCAGGGCAAAAGCGCCTGCGCCATCTCGGTCGTCGCAAGCGGATAGCGCTCAAAGGAGGTGAATGTGAGCCTTCCGCCCGGAACCGCCAACATCCGCCAAAGCCGCCAAGCCGCAAGAAAGTTGAGACCTGTGCCAAAGCCCAACTCCGCCACATGAGCCTCGGCCGCCCCCGCCCAACGGGTGGCCAGATCGTTACCAGCAAGAAACACATGCTCGCTTTCGGCCAACCCGTTGCCAAGCGCATAGTACGGATCATCAAATTCCCGCGAGATCGGAACACCATCGCGCCACGCGACCCCCTTTGGCTTTTCATTCCCAATGCGATCTGTCATGGCCGTGTTCTGGCGAAACCGACCAACAGGCGCAAGCATGGCAAAGCGACCGGATGTTCTGGTCATCGGAGCGGGGATCTTCGGCCTATGGACGGCGTTGTGCTGCGCGCGCGCGGGCATGCAGGTGATCTGCGTCGACCGCGATCAGCCAGGCGCCGGCGCAAGCGGCGGATTGGTCGGCGCCCTGACCCCCCATATGCCTGTCCGCTGGCGCCCGCTGAAGCAGTTCCAGTTCGACGCTCTGATGAGCTTGGGCGAAGCGACCGATCGTCTGACCGAAGAATCCGGTCTGCCCACTGGTTATGTGCAATCCGGACGGCTTAGCCCCTTGGTCGACCAGCGTGCGCGCGACCGAGCCGAAGAGCATGTCCATGACGCCCGAACGCATTGGCAGGATCGTGCATGTTTCGAGGTCTTGGAAGACTCACCAGAGGCTCTCCGCGGATTTTTGCCACAGGAGAGCTGTCCGAACGGGCTGGTTCGCGACACGGTCTCTGGTCGTGTATCTCCGAGGCTCTACATCGCCGCCCTGGCCGAGGCTGTGCGCAAGAAAGCCGATCTTCGATGTGGCTGCGAGATCTTATCCGTCGATGGTGCGCTCGGCACCGCAACTTCCGCTCAGGAGGCGTTTTCGGCTGGTATGATCGTTGTCGCATCGGGCTGGCGGAGCCCCTCGATGGCTGGCACGCGGCCAGGCAAGGGGGTGAAGGGTCAAGCAGCCCTGCTGCAAGCTGAGGCACCCAACAACATGCCGGTCATTCAGATGCCACATCTCTATATTGTCCAGCAGCCCGGCGGCACGGTCGCAATCGGCTCAACCAGCGAGCCGGACTGGACCCACGCAGAGCCTGATCAGGCGCTCGAAGATGTCATTTCGCGGGCTCGCACGCTCTGCCCCTCCCTTGCCAATGCGCCCGTGATCGAGCGTTGGTCGGGCATCCGCCCGAAACCGCCAGGGCGCGAGCCAACGATCGGCCGGGTTCCAGGCACACATCGTCTCTACTTGGCGTCAGGAGGCTATAAGATCGGTCTCGGGATCGGACATAGAGTTGGGGAAGTGATTGCATCCGACCTGGCTGGATCACCCTCCGCGTGTCCTTTTCCGGATGATTTTCGGCCCGAAATGCCGGAGGACATCAGACCTTGATCCGCTATGGTACAAACCTCTCCCAACCGGTTGACAAAAATCGCCTTCCCGAAGAGCTTGAGCAGAAGAATACAAGGGTGTGAGATGCGTATTATTGTCGTGGGCGGCGGAATAACAGGCGTGTCCAGCGCTCTCTGCCTCGCGCGGGATAATCATGACGTGACGCTGATCGACCGGATCATGCCGGGCGATGAAGATCAAACGTCTTTCGGCAATGCTGGCATCCTGGCAAGCGCCGCGGTGATCCCGGTTTCAGTCCCTGGGCTTCTTTCAAAAGTTCCAAAGATGTGGCTGGATCGCGACGGGCCACTGTTCTTCAATCCAATCCATCTGCCCGGCCTTTTGCCATGGCTCTTGCCGTTTTTGCGCCAAGCGACTCCGGAAGGTGTTCGAAAAATCGCGGCCGGGCTCACCCCGCTGATCTCGGACAGTGTCGAACAGCATGAAGCACTGGCCAAAGGAACCGATGCCGCGCGTTACATCCAACGGGGGCCTTACGTCTATCTCTACCCGTCTCGGGCTGATTTCGAAGCCGAATCTCTTAGTTGGGAGATCCGCAAGGAACATGGATTTACCTGGGACGAGTGGGATCGTGACCTGTTGGTCGACCGGGATCCGCATCTTGGACCTGATCACAATTTTGGGATTGCCCTGCACAATCATGGCTGGGTCACGCACCCTTCCGCCTATTGCAAAGCGCTGTCCGAGGCGTTTCTGTCTGCTGGCGGGACCTTCGAACGCGGAGACGTGGTCGATCTTCAACCGCTTGAGGACGGACAAGCAAAAGTGACCCTTGCAGGCGGCAAGGAGATCACGGCAGAGCGCGTGATTATGACGACCGGTGTATGGTCGGGCCAACTCGCAGAGCGGGTCGGGCATAAAGCGATGATACAGGCAGAGCGCGGCTACCATGTGGTCTTTGTTGGGGCAAACCATCGGCCACCCACACCATATATGATCAGCAACGCAAAATGTGCGGCAACGCCGATGGAGCCGGGCATGCGGATCGCCGGTCTGGCGGAATTCGCCCCGATCGACGCGCCGGCAAAACAGACGCCCTATGCCCTGATCCGACGCAATGCGAAACGACTTTACCCTGACCTGGAATGGGAGAGTGAGACATCCTGGATGGGCCGACGCCCTTCCACACCTGACAGCTTGCCGCTCTTGGGACAAAGCCCGAAGGCACCCGGAGTGATCTTCGCTTGCGGTGGCCAACATCTCGGCCTCACAATGGGACCGAAAGTAGGCAGAATTGCCGCTGGCCTTGCGACCCAGAGACCCGCTAATCTGGACACAACGCCCTACCGGGTCGAGCGGTTCGACGCATAGGAAGCCCCGATGCCCTCTCTACAGGAACGTGCGAACAACCTGTTTCTCTCGATGCTGTTCCTGCTGCTTGCGGGATGGCAGCTGGATCTGCATCCGGCAGGGATGCATTCGGAGCATACTTACAGCACCTTCCAAATCGCTCGGAATATCATCGAGAGCGGGCAGTCGACCTTTGACGGGATCGCGGTAACAAATGGCTATCACCTTCTCTGGATGGCGATCCTCACAGCACTTGCAGCACCGCTTGCACAAACAATCCCGATCGAGAGCGCTCTGATCGGTGTTTCGATCCTACCGATCGTTGCGTTCGCTTGGATCACCCGACCGCTGGTTTTTGTGCAGGTTTTGGTGGCGGTTTATCTAACGGGCTACGGCACCGAGGGTGTATTTGCCTCCCTCCTGTTTCTGTCACTCGCCTGGGCCGTTCAGGCGCGCAAGCGGGTTATCGTACTCCTTGTCGTCTTCGCGATCCTCTTGGCCCGCATCGACTATGTAATCTGCGTCTTCGTTCTTCTGATCTGGGCATGGTTGCGCGATCGCCGTCTCATTGCGCCGATGATCTTTGGGACGGCGCTCGGATTTATCGCCTATGGGACTGCGCATTGGGCGATTGCGGGAGAGCTTTACTCCGTCGCGCTCTTGCAAAAAGGGTACTTGCAACAAGCGGCAACGCTGGACGGGGTCTTCGATCGCACGATTGCCAATTTCGCCTCGGTCGACAATCAGATCCGGATCGCGGCTTGGCTCGGCGCAATCGTGACGCTGTTCATTTCCTATTTTACCTCTGGGTTCGATCGGCGTCGGATGATCTATAACCCGCTGTTCCACTTCTCGCTTTATTCCTTCCTTGTCGTGCACAGTCTCGCCTCAGAGCTAGGAGACTGGTACTTCGCCGCCCCGCTATTGGTGGCAATCTACGCGGCTGGAAGAGCCTCGCCCGGCATTGAATGGAGGACAGCTCCCGCCATCGCTTTCTGTATCGTTCTACCTGTCGCCGCGTCGATGGTGCAGTTCTTCCAGGCTTGGGATCCAGCGCGACAATATGCGGAAGTCCTCGACAGCACGGCGGAACTCGATGGTCCGGTCTTCGCCTATAGGGGATCCGCCTATCTGGCCTGGCGCCGCCATCCCGAACCAGTGCTCAACGGCGATGGTGTGATGAACAGTTTCGACTACGCGCGAAACGCCCATGACGCGACATGGTTGAACGAGTATTTGACCGAGAATGGAGTGAAGCAGTTCGCCGGTACGCCAGAGCTAGGGGTCTGCCCGATGCCGGGCCTCTGTTGCGGCGCCTTGACCCTCGAACCCGGTGCTGATTTCCGCCATGGCGATCCACAGCACATAGATCGAATCTATGTCTTCAAGGGCGGCAGGCCATGTCCCCTGTTACACCAGAACTGATGCTTGATGCAGGCTCAGCCTTAAAACTGAGCTTGGGCGATGAGTTCGCGGCTCTCCACATAGGCCCCTGACGCCTCGCAATCGGTTTGCCGAGTTCAAAGGGATGCATGCCTTTGGTGAAACCTCGGGCGGGCTGAACCCGCCCGAGATCTTCGTCATGCGGCCGCTGCGGGGGCTGGTTGGAACCGGCCATAGAAGGTCTCACCCTTCTCCGCCAAATCGCGCAGCAATGCCGGTGCTTTAAAGCGTGCCCCATGCTTTGCTTCCATCTCGTCGCACAGCGCGACCACTTTGGCCGGGCCTGTGATATCGACCCAGGAGAGCGGACCGCCGGACCATGGCATAAAGCCCCAGCCAAAGATCGCGCCGACATCGCCTTCGCGGATATCGAGAAGCACATTCTCCTCCAGCGCCCGGATCGCCTCGAGAACTTGCGGCAAGATCAGGCGGGCTTTGACCTCCTCCACATCTGGCTGCTCTTCGGCAACGGGGAAGTGATCGGCAAGACCGGGCCAGAGACCTTGGCGTTTGCCCTTCTCATCATAGTCGTAGAACCCTTTGCCGTTCTTGCGACCAAACCGCTCGAGATCGTCGACCATCTTTAGGATGAGATCATCCGCACCACCTGGAACGTAGGAATTGCCCATCTGCTCCTTAGTTGCTTTCAGGATCTTGGCGCCCAGATCCAACGAGGTCTCATCGTTGAGCTGCAACGGCGGAACCGGCATGCCCATCAGCTTGCCCGCATTTTCGACCAACGCGGGCGCGACGCCCTCAGCCACCATCGAACCCGCTTCGTTAATGTATGGGATGATGCAGCGGTTGGCGTAGAAGTAGCGAGCATCGTTGACCACAATCGGCACCTTCCTAATCTGGCGCACGTAGTCGAGGGCTTTTGCCACCGCCACATCGCCGGTTTGCTCGCCTTTGATGATCTCGACCAGCATCATCTTGTCGACCGGGGAGAAGAAGTGGATGCCGATAAACTGCTCCGGACGGCTCGAGGCTTTGGCCAGACCCGTGATCGGTAGGGTCGAGGTATTGGAGGCAAAGATTGCATCCGCCGGGATCACCGCTTCGGTCGCCTCGGTGACCTTGGCTTTGATGCCCGGATCCTCAAAAACCGCCTCGACGATCAGGTCGCATCCCGAAAGATCCGAGTAATCCGAGGTCGTCTGGATCCGGCCCAAAACCTCCGCCTTCTTCTCCTCAGTCACCTTCTTGCGCGAGATGCCTTTGTCGAGGATGCCAGCGGAATAGGCCTTGCCCTTCTCAGCCGCTTCAATGTCTCGGTCGAGCAAGACCACCTCGATCCCGGCATTGGCCGAGACATAGGCAATGCCAGCGCCCATCATGCCAGCGCCCAGAACACCGACCTTCTTGACCGTCTGGTCATCGATACCTTTCGGCCGCACAGCCCCTTTCTCCAACGCCTGCTTGTTGAGGAAGATCGAGCGGATCATGGCTTCGGTCTGCGGATGCATCAGGACATGGGTGAACCAACGCGCCTCGACCCGCAGCGCCGCATCCATTGGCAGCTGAGCCCCCTCATAGACAGCCGACAGCATCGACTGAACATTGACCATATTGCCCATGGTTTTGCCATTGGCCATCGCCATGGCGCCTACAAACATCGGGAAGCCAGCGGCCGAATATGGTGCACCGCCCGGCATTTTGTACTTCTTCTCATCCCAAGGTTTGACGGCATCGGATTGAGATGAATTGCGCACCCAATCCTTAGCTGCTGTCAGCAGATCCTCGGTGGGCACAACCTCATCGACCAGACCAGCCGATTTCGCCTTCTTCGGCTCAACCGTCTTGCCCTGCATCAGGAACTCGCCCGAGCCCATGAGACCCAGCATCCGAGGCAGACGGGTTGCGCCGCCGCCACCGGGGAAGACCCCGACCATCACCTCTGGCAAGCCGATCTTGGCCTTTGGATTGTCCGCTTGGAAGCGGCGATGCGCTGCGAGGCCGATCTCAAAGACGCCACCCAGCATGGTGCCGGGCGAGGCTACAGCCATTGGTTTGCCACCCTTGTTGGTCTTCGGATCAGCACCACCACGCTCGATCTTGCGGAGCACGTGATGCAGACCCATCGAGAACTCGAACATCGCCTCTGCAACGTTCTTCCCAGCTTTCTGAGCAGCCACTCTAGCGCCCGCGAGCATCGAGAGGTCAGCGCCCGCCCCAAGATCCTTCTTACCGGAGGTGAACACCGCGCCCTTGACAGCATCATCGGCCAAATAGCGGTCAACCAGCGCCTCCAACTCCGCATTGAAGCCCGGGCCGATCACGTTCATCGACTTGTCCTGAATGTCCCAGGTGATAACGGCGACTTCGCCGTCGGTTTCGTAGGTAAATTGCGACATCGATGCCTCCCCTTACACGCGTTCCAGAACGGTTGCGGCCCCCATGCCCGACGCGACACAGAGGGTCGCGAGGCCGGTCTCTTTGTCTTG
>JBCDAS010000131.1:0-10951 GCA_039185235.1 Pseudomonadota bacterium | reverse complement strand
AGGAAAGACCGGTTGGTTAGCGGCGCCAGTATAGGGATCCGTCAGCCCATTGGCCTGGGGCACATCCATCAGCAGGAACGGGTAGAGCATCACCCGCTTGCCCCGGGAATTCAGCTCCTGGATCAAGCGGATAACCGAGCCGTCATCGGGCGTGCCGCCATAGTTCGGACGGCCATCGACATTGCGGCTCACCAGATTGGCAGTCGCCGAGGTCAACCCGCTCACCGACCAAGCATTGGGCGCGCTGTTGCGGTCGCGCGCCTCAACCCGAGGCTCAACCCGGCAGTCGCCAACGCGCAGATCCGTGCCGAACCAGCTCACGATCAGGTTCACGCTATCCGCCTCAGGCAAATCCGCCTCAAGCTGATCGAGCGCGACCATCACATCAGGACGGCCCTCGGAGTTGTTCACATTGGCGTATTGGCTGCCCCCTTGCGGGAACGTATAGCGCACCGATTGCGGATCGAGCGCCCATTCGCCTGAGCCGGGCGAAAGCGCGACGCCTTGCACCAGCTTGCTCAGCCGCTCACCGATCTCTTCCTCATCGATCACCACCAACTCAGGCGGTGCCCGGAACACCTCGAAATTCAGTTGCGGAATCCGGTCGCCGAACTGACCGACGGGCAGGTCTTCAAAGACCACATAGGCCGTCCCGCGATAGGCGGGCACTTGGTCGGAGCCTTCGACAGCCATGATCTTGGGATCGGGTTGTTGGGTCTCGGTCCCGCGATAGACACGGAACGTCAGACCTTGTGTGTCCAGAAGCTTCCCATCCGCCCAAATCCGACCAATCCGGTCGATCGGGCCTTCTCCGACCGCAACCGCGATCGAGATGCAATAGGAGAACTCGCGCACGGTCTGGCCCGAGGAAGATCCGCCCCCCTTGCCACCTTGGCTGGTGGTGGTGACTTTCTCGAGATATTTGGTCGACCAGATCAGCTGTCCGGACACCCGCATCCGACCATAGGTGGTCGGCATCACAGCGCCCTCGGTCGAGCCCTGAATGCGCAGATTGCTCGCACGCCCCGTCTCCACTGGCTGGGAGCCCGAGCTGAACAGACGGCTGTCGATCACAGCACCCGCTACCGCGCCCGCAACCTGGCCCACGGTCGCCGCCGAGATGCCCAGAACCGAGCCTCCAATCGCGCCGCCGACGGCAGAGCCCGCAGCAGACAAAAGCAAAGTGGCCATCAGAGGCTCCTTCCGGGAAATCGGAACCGCCCCGCGATCCGCCGCACCCAAGGGGGCGTCAGGCTGGTCTCGCAGACAGCGTGTCCGGAATAGGCATGGATCATGCGCGGTGTCTCTCCCAGTTCCGAGAGCAGCGCGAGGTGTTTGGCGGGGCCGGCCTCCCGCATGCGAAACAGCAGAACGTCGCCCAGTTGGGCCCGCTCGACCGGCTCGAGATGGCGCAACGCGGCCGCCATCAGGATCTCTTCGCGCCGCGCCTCGCCCCAATCAGGCGAATAGGCCGGCGGGGTCTCGGGTTCGGCCCCGTAAAGCTCGCGCCAGATCCCCCGGATCAGGCCAAGGCAATCGGCCCCCGCCCCCTTGCAACTCGCCTGATGGCGATAGGGCGTGCCCAGCCAATCCCGCGCAATCGCAACAGGATCAGCCATTCAAAAGCGAGCCTCCATCATGGCCCCCGCCAGAGCGATAGCCATTGGCAAAGTCATCTCCCGGCATATGCGGAAATCCGCGGAAATTCAGGAGGTTGGCGAATTTGAGCCGGCAGGTTTCTGCCCGCTTGTCACAGCCCGCAACGATCGAGAACTGATCGCCGATAACAACCGGCAAAGACGGTGCGAGCCACAGATCGATGGTCACAATCCCGTTGGCGAGCAGATGGGATTTAACCTCCGCAACCGTCCCTTGGTTGGCGCCTGACGTCCAGGTCAAAGCCCCCTCGCTGAACCAGCCGGCATCGAAGCTGGAGATCCCGCTCACGATCAGCCGCTGGGCCGAGGGCAGCGTGGTGACGCTCCCGGTTCCAAGAAACGCGGGATCGGCCAGGTTCACGCCGCAGCGCGCCTCGCCCAGCCGCAAGTCACAGCGGCGCATGAAGGCGCGGCCAACGGGCTGCTCCAACTGCTCTGAGAGGCCCAGGACCTCCGCCTCAAACGCAACATCCGTACGCCGGATCTCGCCAATCCGCCCAGTGGCCTGAACCACCCGGCTATCAACGTTTTGCCAGTCCACCAGCAACAGCTCGATTTTCGCACTGTCATAGCGCCCGGCCGCAATATCGCTTTCACTGATCGCCTCGGACTGGAGCGCACCGGAGAGGGAATAGCTGTCCGCCCGGCCCCCCGTCGCCCGCTCCACCGCCGAGCCCGTCAGGCCAGAGCCCGCGAGATAGGTCACCGCGTCGAAACTCAGATCGCGGTCGTGATCGGTGAAGCCCATCTGGAGGCCATCCGCCCGCTCGATCTTCCAACAGCGGCACAGCGTCGTGCATCCGGTGGCAAAACTGTTCACCAAGCTCTGTGGCAGGGCGCGCGTCATAGCCGTACCTCGATGATCGGGACCGAGGGGATCTCGCCCGCCTCAAAGGCCGCCAAATTCACCTCGATCACATCCGTGTCGAACCGCACAGGGACATCGAACTCGAACCCAGCGGTGACCGTGACGCCCGAGGCGGGTGCTGCTGAGAGCTCGACCAGGCCGCCATTGACCAAAAACCCCGCGCCCGGCACTTGCTCAACACCGCCAACCGCGACCCGCACCGTCTCGACCATCGGGTGCGAGATCGTGCGCACCGTGCTGAACCCACCGCTCTGATAGGTTTTGGACAGCGCAAAGTTCGAGGTCGCGCCATCGCCCACACCGATCACCTGATCACCTGGGTCAACCGCGACCGAAGGCGCGCCCGATCGGTGATCCAGCCAATCCTTCCAGCGAAAGCCAAAAAGCCGCCCGCGCCGCGCCTCGAAGAACGCCAAAACCTGATCCAGATCATCCAGGTTCTGGATCCCCAGCCCGGCATCATAGCGCCGCCGCGATTGCGACCAGGGCGAGTTGCGCTCCTCAAACCCATTGGCAAGCGTCACCACCTCGGTCCGCCGCTCAACCCCACCGGACGAGCCGAATGAGATCGCGCCGGGAAAGCGCACATCATGAAAACTCATGGGATCCTCCGTCAGAGCCTGCGAGTGCCACGCCCGACCGCCCGCGCCAATTGCGCCGCGATCTGCCCGCGGGAGCGTTCAAAGCCCGCCACATCCGGCGTCTGGATATTGATGGTCACATTTGCCGCCCCGCCGCCCTGGGCGCGCACGCCCAACCGGCCATCGGCGCCCCGGGTCAGTGGCATAATCGCTTCCGGACCCGCCTCGCCCATCAGCCCGGTGCCGCCCCGCATGGGAAAAGCCGTCGGCCCATTGACGATCCCACCATTGGCAAAGGCCCGCACATTGCCTGACGAGAACGCGGCCCCCTTGGCGAAAAGCCCACTGAACAGCGATCCGATGCCCGAGCTCAACGCCCCCTCGACCGGTTTTAACGCCGAATCCAAGACCCTGCGCGAGACGTCTCGGCCAAGCCCACGGAACACATCCGACAGTTTGCTGCCACCAAAAACCGCCTTGTCAAACGCCGATCTCAGCGATGAGCCCAGCGAACGTGACAGGCGCTGTGTCTCGCCATCCATCGTGCGGATCTCGCGGGTCGCCTCGGCCAGTCCTTCGCGAAAGCTCTCGGTCTGGCCGCGCAGATCGCCCAGGCTGCCACTCAGGCTGGCAAAGCCCATATTCGGATCGTCCATGTCATTCCTCCTGATCGGGATGAGCTGCCATCAACCGTTCAAGACCCGCCCGGCTGAGCGGTCCCTGACCGGCAACAGGGATCAACCCGGCGCCCTCCAGCGCCCGGGTCAGCTCCACCGGCGTCATGTCCCAGAAGTCTCGCGCCGAGAGGCCAAGCCCGCCGAGGCCCAAGCGCATCAGCGCGGGCCAATCGATTGGGCCTGGCGCGCCCTCCCCCTTGTGTTGGGAGGGGGAACCAGCCCCCGCCGACCCACGCCTCACGCTTGAAACGTGGCCGACATCAGCGCCATGCCGGCGCGCATCGCACCGACTGCACCGCCGTCAATCTCGGCCTCAGCCACCTCGGTTTCATCGGTCGGCCGTCCAGCGCCGGTCAAACCGGCCGCAATCAACGCGATCAGTTCCGAGGCCGAGACCTCTCCCGCCTCGAACTTCTCCGCCAACGCCACCAGGGACCGGCACTCCAAGCGCGCCTCCAACCCCGCCAGGGCGCCCAGGCTGAGACGCATCGCATGCGCCTCGCCATTCAGCGTGATCGCAATCTCGCCGCGCACGGGGTTCAACATCACACCGCCTCGGTAAAGGCCAACTGCCCCGCCGAGACCAGCGCGATCTCAAAGCTCGCCTCGCCATCATGGTTCCCAGCATACTCGATCGAGCCCACCTGAAAGGCGCCCTCCATCGTGCCGAAATCCGGGATGACGATTTGAAAGCTCGGCGCCGAGCCATTGAAGAACACCCGGCGCAAGGCAGCATCCGACGCCGCATCCTTGAAAATGCCAGAGCCTGAGACCGAGGCCGAGCGCAGCCCCGCCCCCGCCAGCAGCTCACGCCACTGGCCGGGGCTTTCATTGGTCGTCACATCGACGGTCTCGGCATTCATCGAAAGCCGGGTGACGCGGAGCCCCGCGACGGTATCAAACGTGCCGCCGCCGGTCTCGTCCAGCTTGACGAGCAGATCGCGGCCAGGTTGGGCTGCCATGGTCAGTCTCCTTGATCGGACGGGGTGAACCCCGAAAAAACGTTCCTATTGAGTGTCTTCCAGCGTGACGCGAAAGCGCATATCGACCCGCCTCAGCGCGTCGTTTTCAGCCCGCGCGGTGCGGGCATCGATAAAGCGGATCTGGACGATCCGACCGCGGGTCATGGCGGGCTGAGATCCAACCAAAAGGTCAGAGATCACCCCCGCCGCCTCTTTTGCATCGGCAAATCCGCGGCGTGGCGCGTGGATCGAGATCACCAGCGTGTGCAACGCCCCCGCATCGGTCGCTGTGCGCCAATCCTCGGCAATCTCATCGCCGATGGTGACATAGAGCCCGTCGACGGCTGCATCCGAGACCTGCTGCGGGGCCGCGTCATAAATCCCACCGACCAGCGCCGAAAGCTCTGTGTCGTTGGACAGAAGCTCATAGACCGCCTCTTGCAGCGGCAGGGACAAAGCGTAGGTCATTGGAAGGCCCCTTCCTCGACATCGAGGCGCAGGTAACCTGGCATCTCGTGATCGGTAACGCCGAGGATCGCAAAGATCCGCTCCCCGCGGCGCAGCCTCTGATCCGCGCGTGGGCGCTGTGGCGAGCCAACTGGCGCCGAGCGCACAACAACCCGGTGACGGATCACCGAAGATGGGCGCAGACCGGCCAGTTCCTCACGGGTCGAACGGGTCGTCACCGCGCCCCAAAGAACGCCAATCGGGTTCCAGGACCGCGAGACACCGCCGCCGCGATCGGGGCTCTCGACCGGGGTCTCGAGGGTGAATTGATGGGTGAGTGCGGGTGGTATCATCAGATCCTCACGACCGCATGGGGCGCGATCAGTTTCGAGACCAGCGCCGGATGCGGCGCATCCCCATCGCGGTTCTCATAAAGATGGGCAGCAAGCACCAGAACGGCTTGGCGGAGCTCTCCCGGAACGGTCGAGCCGGTCGCGCCATACCCCGCGTCAAACCGGATCTCGGCCTTTGATCCCGGCACGATCGGCGGCAAAGGCTGCCCATTCGCCAGGCTCAGCACCTGGCGCGTCCGCCCAGGCGTGATCGCCAGATCGCCAAGGGCAACCGCATTGCTCGCGCTGCCCGAGATCAGATCCAGACCGGTCAGCGCCACTACCGGGCCAATCGGCATCCGGAACACGCCATCGCGGTCCCAGCAATCGGTCTCGAGCTTAAAGCTCCGGATCACCAGGGCCTGGCCCAGCTTCTGCTCGATCGCCGCAATCGCGTTGTCGAGATAAAGCCCGACCAAGCCATCCTCGGCCGTCTCATCGGCAAAGCCCTGGTTCAGGCGCAAATGGTCTTTGAGTTCGGCCAGCGAGACCGGCGTCTCAACCGGGGCCGTCAGTTGGGTCACAATCATGGAAAGATCCTTGCGCGCAGAAAGGCATGGTTCGTGGAGGTGGAGCCACCCCCCGCCCCGCCTCCCCGCCCAACCACCGAGCTTCACCTCGGTCGTAGGCTCGATGGTTGGGTGGGGAGGCGGGGCGGGAGGGGGCAGGCCAATGAGGCAACCTCATTGGCCGATCGCTCTACGATGTGCCGAACTTCAGCAGCTTGATCGCTGCAAAGTCAGTCACATCTCCGCCAACCCGCTTGGTTGCAAAGAACACGACATTCGGGCGGGCCGAGAACGGATCGCGCAGCAGGCGAATGTCCGGACGCTCGGCAATCGTGTAGCCGCGGGTGAAGTCGCCAAAGGCAACCGACATGCTGTCAGCCGCGATGTCAGGCATCTCCTCGACGATATGGACCGGATAGCCCATCAGACGCGCGGGCTGATCGGCAGCAAAGCCTTCGTTCCAGAGGAACCGGCCCTGGCTGTCTTTAAGCGCACGGATCTCGCCTGCGGTCTTCGAGTTCATCACCCAGCTCGCATTCGCGCGGTACTGAGCGCCCAGCGTATAGACCAGCTCAACCAGCACATCCGCCGGATCATTCGGGTCAAAACCACCCGAGGTACCGGTGAAGATATAGCCGAGATCGGTCGACGTCGCGGTTGCAACTGGCGCATTCGACTTGGTCAAGAAGCCGATCGGCTTGTTGACACCATCGCCGTTCACGAATGCATCGCTTTCTGCACGCAGGAAACGCTCCGCAATCCGCTCGCTCAACCAAGCCTCGATATCGAAAGCCGCATCATCCAGGATCCGCTGGCTCGCCATCGGCTGCGCCGAGAGCTCGTGGAGCGGAATCGAGATCCGGTCGATCGCAGTTGCATCCGCAACGATCCCGGTGGTCGAGGTCTCGGTAATCCAGCCCGCGCCGATCTCACCACGGTCGATCAGAACATCATAGGCCCCGGCTTCGATCTGCACGACATTGGCAAGCGCACGGATCGAGGCGCCTGAGCGCAGGACATGCTCGACCATAGCAGCGGTCTCTGGGTCGACCAGAAAACCACCCTCGGCATTGACGGCGGTGTTCAGGCCTTTGCCTTCCAGACCCAGCGATTTCATCGGGTCTTCATCGCCACGGCGAATATAGGCATTGATCGCCTTTTGATGCGGCTGACGCTCGGCAGCTGCGGTGGTCAGCATCGGGCGACGGGTCTCGGCCGATTTGCGGTCGATATGCTCGACCCGGGTGTTCAGTTCGCTCATGCGCTTTGTCACTTCCTGCTTGAAGCCTTTGAAATCGCTCAGAAATTCCTGAGCAGCCGATTTCGCCTCCGGGCTCACGGCCGACTGCGTTTCCAGCTCGGTCATCGATGTCTCCTATCGAGGGGGTTGATCGGGCCCGGAGCGGGCCCTGGGGTTCGCCTAGCCCATCAGGGCTTCGGCCAGGGCCTGCTCCATGCTGTCAGGGCCAGAGCCCCCCAACATGGCGCGGGCAGTGGGAAGCATCGGAAATGTCACCAATGAGACTTCCCACAAATCGATTTCATGCAGTTTGCGCCCGCCCGTCTCTGGGTCTTTTTCAGCGCGGATGGTGCGGTAGCCGATCGATAGCCCATCGATCGCGCCCGCTGACATCAGCGCCAGCGCGTCAGAGCCTTGAGCGACCTGGGTGAGGATCTCGCCCGAAACCAAAAGGCCGGTCTCATCCTCTTTCACTTCGTTCCAGATCCCAATCGGCGTCGCAGGATCGTGCTGCCACAGAAACTTCACCTTACGCGCGGCGGCGGCCAGGTTCTCGAGCGAGCGATGGAACGCCCCCGGCATCACCCTATCGCCCGACTGATCCGGCTCGCCAAACCGCGAGGCATAGCCCTCGATCCGGCCCGGCTTCTCCGCTTCGGTCAGATCCGCGAGCGACACGAATTTCGTCTCCAGCCCGGTCGCCCGGGCAGAGGTGATCTGCTGGTACATAGTTCAGCTCCTTGAGGGGTGTCAGCCTTCGCGCGGGCCAAGGCCCAACATCGCGCGCTTTTCGTCATCGGTGAGGAATTCCGCCTTCGAGACCCGGTTCCAAAGCGCCTCGCGTTCCGCACTCAGCGCAGGGATCGCGTCGAGATCCGGCTCCAGCGAGATCTTCGCACCCGTCGCCTCTCCAACCCAGCCGGCAATTGCGTTGGCGGTTTTCTTGACCAAGGGCAGCACGGTCTGGCGATAGAACGCGCGGTTCGCCTCCTGATAGTTCGAATAGGTGTTGTCGCCAGGAATACCCAACAGCTGCGGCGGTACCCCAAAGGCCAGCGCGATATCCCGCGCGGCGGCATCCTTGGTCTTGAGAAACTCCATATCCGAGGGCGAATACCCCATGGGCCGCCAATCCAGCCCACCTTCAAGGAGCATCGGGCGTCCAGCATTGCGCGCGCCCTGATGGTTGTCCTCAATCTCGCGAGCGAGGCGTTGGTACTGCTCCTCAGTCATGGTCGCGCCATCTTTGCCGCCAAAGACAATCGCCCCCGAAGGCCGTGCAGCGTTGTCCAACAGCGCCTTAGACCAGCGGCTCGCCGAGTTATGAACGTCGACCGAAGCCGCCGCCGCCTCCAATGGGCTCATCCCATAATGGTCATCCAGCGGATGGAAGGCCTTGAGATGCAGAATTGGGCGCACCTCCTCGGTCATCTCCCAACGGTGCTTAGACTGACCAACCCGGTACTCATAGGCCACCGGCCATCCATCCGAGCCCGGCACCACATGCATCCGGTCTGGACGCAGGACATGCAATTCCCGCGCAAGGCCAAGCGCGTCGAAACTCGCGGCCTCCAGATACGCGTTCCCCGAAAGTTGCAGGTTCCCATAAACCGTCTCGAAAAAAGTCCGCCCGTCCTGACCCGGGTTCGGGCAGGTGAGCAGGCTCAGAACAGGATGCTCCACCATTCGCGCGCCCGCCTCGCTGAGGACCATCGGCACAGCCCCTGCAGCCTCCGCCACCATGCGCACCGAGCGAAATCCGATCACGTTCTGCTCATAGCCCGATCGGGTCAGCGAGACCGTGTCACGCGGGCTCCAGACCGCCCGGCCCGTGGTGTGAAACGCCATAACCGGGCCCGCGCCCGAGGCTTTAACCTCCCGAGGCGCATCGGCCTGCCGGAACAAAGAGAATGCCATTCTTGGTCTCCTGATTTGCGGTTTGACCGCTCTCAAAGCAGCCGGACACCCGGGCTGGAGGGCCGGGAGGCGTCGATAATCAGATCCGTGATCGCCCAAACGAGCGCATCCAGCCGGTCCGGGCTCTTGCCGCTTTGGCCGGTGAACTGGACCATCTGGTCTTCGAGCGCGGGAAACGCCCCGTCATGATGCACCCGATCTCGTTCATAGAGGGCTGCCACCGGTTCCGCCCGCAGCCGCTTTCCTTCTTGCGCCCGGACGGCGCGATAGCTGATCGATGGGTCGATCTCGCGGAGCACCTGCTCCACCATATTGCCACCCTGGTTGACCTCCGCCACCAGCCGGTCAGCCCCGAATTCCTCATAGGCCGCCGCCGCTTGCAAAGCCCAATCTGTCACCGAGGACGGCTTGCAAGACCGATCCGCCAGCACCCAGGCCCGCCAGTTCCGGCGATCTTCGCCCAGCGTCGCGCCAACCACCATGATCCCGCATTCATCCGACCCTTTGCCGGTCGAGACCTGAGGGTCGACAGCAACCACGATCCGGTCCAATTCAGGCACTTCGCAGACCCGTGCCTGCTCGACCATCTCTCGCGACCAAAGCGCGCCTTCGGTCCGGCGGACGATCTCACCGTCCAACTCCTGCCGGCCCAACGATGTTCCGCCATACCGCGCCTCCAAAGTCTCTAGGAACTTGGGCGCCAGATTGGCGATATTCTCGGCCGTACCGCCCTTGGTCACCACTGTGCCGGGGGCCGCCAAAATCTCGTCCAGGACCGGATTGTCCCTTGGGGTTGTCGTTACGATCTGCCGGGGATCCTGCCCCAACCTCAATGTGAACTGCAGTTGGTCCCAGGCCTCTCGGCAATATTTCCACTTCGCCAACTCATCCGACCAAGCACAGTCGAATTGTGGGCCGCGCAGTGCTTCTGGATTGGCCGCACTCATCAGCGCCGCCTCGGCACCATTTGGCCAAACCAGTTTGTTGACTGATCGTTTGAACTCGGGTCTGCGATCCGGCGGGCTCGAGGCCAAAAGACCACTCTCACCTTCCACCATCACATCGCGAACCTGATCGATCGTCTCGCCGAGGAGGGCTACGCGCCGCGCAGCCCCCCTGGCAAGCGGGGTCGATCCCTCAACACGGGTCCTCACCCACTCGGCACCGGCGCGGGTCTTGCCCGCGCCGCGCCCCCCCATGATGACCCAGATCTGCCAGTCCCCATCAGGCGCCTGCTGATGCGCAGGGTTCGCCCAGAGGTCCCACAGCCAAGGCATCGCCGCCAAGGCGTTCTCTGACAATTGGTCAAGGAAAACCTGGCGCTCGTCCTCAGGCAGCGAGGCGAGCCAGGCGATTTTTGATTTCGGCACGGGCCTCATCCAGGTTGATCGCAGCGCCTTCGTCACTGGCCTGCTGCGCTCGCAGCTTGGCTTGCAACTCCAGGACGGTCTGCATGGCTTTCTGGGTTTTCTCGATCGCGGATTGGATCTCTTTGAACTCTTCCTTATCGAACTTGCCCTTCGATTTTTGAAAAGCCTCATCCATCAACTGCTCGAGATAGTTACTAGTCACGACAAGCTGCTTACGCGTCATGCTGAGCGAGGCCATCAAGACCCCCTCATCATCATCCACGCAAACGTGCCCCCCGCGACCCTCTTGTTGGGTCGTGTTCACGTTAATCGCCTCTCATTTGGTTTTGT